>JAYQUR010000013.1:0-20024 GCA_038148075.1 Alphaproteobacteria bacterium
CCGATGGAGAGCGCGAGCAGGTGGCCGGCGATATCGGGGTTGTCGCGCACCGCCAGAACGCAGACGAACGAGATAAGCGCCAGCGCGACGCCGACATGGACGCCGACATAGACGAAGATCAGGACGAACACGATCGAGACGACCCCGATCCCCGCATCGGAAATATCCGTGAGATGTCCGAGGCCGAAGACGACGGCCGCGAACAACGCGGTATAGAAGATCACCCGGCCGATGCGGCCGCCGTCGAATGCCTTCGCCCGCCGCAGCGCAAGCAGCTCGTTGACGCCGCCGTAGAGCGAACGGCTGAACTGCACGCAGCAGAACGCGGCGCCCACCAGGATCAGCAGCTTGAAGGGCCAGGACGGCAGCGAAAAGTCGCCCTCGAGACCTTCATAGGTATTGCGGTTCCAGACTTTCACGAAAGTCGGAACGGTGTAGTAGAACACGACAGCCATCAGGAAGATGCCGAGCGCGTCGTAAACCGAATGCAGGAACATGCCGAGCGAGCGCTGCTGGTCGAGCAACCTCGCGAGCAATATGTCGGAACGCGTCAGCCGGCCGCTCCGGATCGCCGCCGGCAACTGCAGGAAAACGATCATCAGAATGGACAACTCGACCAGCAACGGAACGCCGTCGATCGGCGAGTTGAACAGGAAACGGCCGAACACGTCCGCGCTCAGCAGCAGCATGATGCAGAAGATCCACGCGCTGCCGCCGGCGTTGAACGCCGAAACGAGCCCGTCGAACGCCTTGGAGACGGTCGAGGGCTGCGTTTCGGGCGCAGTTGAAGAGTCAGGGTCGGCCATCGGCCGCGTCCGGGACTATTCGGTCGGGCGAATGGTTATTCGCGGTCCCAATGACGGGCGATATTGATCTTGCGGGCCCGAATTTCCTCCATGAAGGCGTTCATGAGCTTGGTACCGGGCTGTCCCTTCTCGTCGAGCCGTTCGGCCCATTCCTTGGCGATGTTCGGCATCGTCTTGGCCCATTTCTGACGTTCGGCTTCCGGCAGCTTGCCGAACTTGACGCCGCGCTTCTTCATGATGCCGAGGAACTTGCCGCGCTTCGCGTCGTCCGCCTTGTTCTGATAGCCGACCCATTTGGCGGCCTCTTCATGAACGATCTTCTGCGCATAGGACGGCAATGCCTTCCACGTGTTCGTGTTGAACGTGATCGCAGACACGTTGCTCGGCCCGAAATTGATTTCGGTAAAGTACGGCGCAGCCGACCACGTCTTGTAGACGAACGCCAGGATGACGCTGATCGGATAGCCTTCGTACACGCCGTTCTTGATGTTCGTGTAGGACTGGTTCATCGACGAGTTGACCGAGATCGCGCCAGTATCGCGCAGCCACTGGCCGAACGAGCCGGAAGAGCCGAGCTTGCGGCCCTTGATGTCCTCGAACTTCGTCACCGGAAACTTGGAGAACATGTGCATCGAGTCGTTGACGCCGCTCGTGATGAACACCTGATTGTGCTTGGCGTAGGCGCCGTTCAACTCGGGAATTTTCTTGCGGAGCGCGATGTCGATTTCGTTGAGCTGATCGCGCGACGCGTCGAAGAAGGGCATGTAGACCGGATAGGCCTCGAGCGGCAGGTTGGACGGCTCGAAATTCTTCAGGATCAGGCCGGCGCCGCCGATTCCCTCTTCGATGGCCTCGAAAACCTCCGGGAATTTCGCGATGGTCTGCGAATAGGCGTGGTTCCACTTGATCTGGAGATCGTGGCCTTCGGCCTTCAGCCGCTCGTTGATCTTGACGCTGACGATGTCCTTGAACGTGCCGACGAAGGTGACCGCAGGCGGCGGCGCGGCGACGACGGTGATTTCCATTTCCTTGGCAGACGCCTGTGCCGAAACGGCGAGCGCAGTCGCCGCTGCTGCTGCAGTGAGCGCGAAATTGCGAACTGTCATCTTGCAGTCCTCCCTGATTGGTTTAGTTAGTTGTCCGATCTTAGACTCACGAGGCGCGCCCTGAAAAGGACAAACCCCGTCGGCGAAACACAGCTTGCGTTCGACAACAGCCTGCATTCGTCAACGGCAGCCGAAACCGGGGCCACGGACAAAAGATAGGGGAGACGGAACGGAATGGCGGAAACATACGCCACGATGCACGAAATCATCGTCGCCGCCCGCAACACGGTCAGCCGCTCGATCTGGAACTACGTCACCGGCGCTGCCGAAACCGAAACGACGCTCCGGCGCAACCGGCTCGGCCTCGACAGCCTCGCGCTCCGCCCGCGCATCCTCCGCGACGTGCGCGAGATCGATCCCTCGACCACCTTCATGGGCCACAAGCTCCGTATCCCCTGCCTGCTTGCCCCCATCGGCTCGCTGCAGACGGTCACGCCCGACGGCACGGGCGGCGTCGCCGTTGCGAAAGCCGCGCAGGAATTCGGCACGATCAATCTCGTCAGCACCGTCACCGAGCCGACGCTGGAGGAAATCCAGGCCGCGACCGATCATCCGAAGATCTTCCAGATCTACATCCGCGGCGACGAGACCTGGGTCGACGACCTGATCGACCGGGCGCGCGACGCCGGCTACTCGGCGCTCTGCCTCACCGTCGATTCCGCCTATTACGGACGGCGCGAACGCCAGCTGATCACCGGCTGGCGCCCGCCGAGTATCCAGCGCTACGGCGAGGACGTTCGCATCCACCAGGCTGGCCTGACGTGGGAGTGGATGGAACGCATGCGCGAACGCGGCGGGCTGCCGTTCATCCTGAAGGGCATCCAGACAGCCGAAGACGCGGAACTCGCGATCCAGCACGGCATCGACGTGATCTACGTCTCGAACCATGGCGGCCGACAGCTCGACCAGGGCGACGCGACGATCGAGATTCTCAAGGAGGTCGTCCCCGTCGCCAAGGGCAAGGCGCAGATCGTCGTCGACGGAGGGTTCGTGCGCGGCACCGACGTCCTCAAGGCCATCGCGCTCGGCGCCGACGCGGTCGGCCTCGGCCGTTTCCAGGGTTGGGCGCTGGCCGCCGGCGGCCAGGCAACGCTGGTCCGCGCGCTCGAGATCATGGAGGCGGAAATCAAGAACGCCATGGGCCTGATCGGCGTGTCGTCGCTCGCCGAGCTCGACGAGAGTTTCGTCAAGGAAGCCCGCGCCGACGGCGCGGCGCACGAGCTGTCGGCCTTCCCGTTCCTGCCCGAGGAGATACGGGGGCCGGCGTAGCGCCGAGACAATTTACAGCTCCCATCGTCCGCGCTAGCGTTCCTTCCTGAAGCTGACACCCGCCCGGAGGAAACGATGGCCGACGTCGCAACCGAAACCCGTACCGGCTCCCACCTGAAGCCCAAATTCCTGTCGCACGGCACCGTCGAATGCCACGACCTCGGCGAGGCGCGGCGGTTCTACGAGGAGTTTCTCGGCCTCGAGGTTACACAGACCAGCGGCCGGTCGCTGATGCTGCGACTCAACAGCACGACGACCATCGCCTGCGTCGAGACGCAGGGCGAGACCGCTGCCGGCATTTTCAGCCATTTCGGCCTCGATTTCGACACCGAGGCGGAGGTCGACGCCGCCTACGAGGTCGCCGTCGCCCAGCAGGAAAATTACGGCATCAAGAAAGTTACCAAGCCGGTCCACCAGCACGGCACCTATGCGATGTACATCATCGACCGCGACGACAACTGGTGGGAAATCCTGACCAATCCGGAGGGCGGCTACTCCTACGTCTTCGAGATGGCGGAGGACGACCGGAAATGGGTCGATCAGGATCGCGGCAAGGACCGGGCGGAGCGCTGGCAGGCGCAGAACGAGGGATAGAAGGGTCGCCTACCCCAGTTCGTACGGCACCTGGTTCGGGCCCGGAAACAGCTCTTTCCCGCCGTCGTCGTAATAGCGGTATTGCTCGAAGGTGCCCGATTTCTGGCTGCGGACGATCACGGCGACAGTCTTCTCGTCGCCGGCATATTCGGAATGGATTTCCCACGGCGGCACGATATCGACGTCGCCGGGACCGCACTGTTCGGCGTAATCCTCTTCGTAGAACGCCTCGCCGCCGTCCTTTTCCGTTTCGTTGTAGCGCACGATGCGCTCGTCGCCCTGCAACAGGCCGTAGACCGTCCACGCCTGGCCGTGGTCGTGGATCATGGCGCGGCCGCCGGGGTTCTTGATCAGCCCGTTGATGACGAACCCGTAGTCGGGATCCTCGTAGAACAGCAGGTTGTCGACCTTCTTGCCGTCGAACCCGCCAACGGGCCACGCCTTGGCGTGTTCCTGGAGATCGGGGTCCTTCAGCAGCTCCTGCAGCAGTTCGCGGCACTTCTCCCAGCGCGCCGTGTCGTCGCGGCCGGTCTCCGAGCAAACCGCGCGCATTTTCTCGACGAAATTCTCGACGGCAGGCAGCATTTCCTTGCGTTCCATTCCGGTTTCCTCCCTCAGGCGCTCTCGGCCAGCCCGTCGCGGTTGCGCGACATGAACTCGCGGCGCATCGTCTCCAGTTCCGCCAGCCTCGCCGGATCGAAATCCGCCTCGGGCAGCGTCTCATGTTCCCAGTGGCCGTATTCGTCGATGCCGCGCACCAGCGCCGCGCGCGGCTTGGCGCCGGGCCTGTTGTACTTCACGCGCTTCACGTGGGTCGGAATATAGTGGATGGACAGGCCGATGCGCCGGTCGTCGGACCGGTTCGGATCGGAGCCGTGGACGACGGATTCGTGGTGCATCGAAAACTCGCCCGGCTCCAGGATCATGGGCACCGCCGCGGCCTCGTCGACGCCGACGATGGTCTGTCCGCGCGCCAGCAGGTTGTCTTCGTGCGTGATGTTCTCGAAGGCGACGACTTCGCGGCTTCGGTGGCTGCCGGGGATCACCCGGACGCAGCCCGATTCCAGGTTGCTGTGCGCGATCGACAGCCACACCGTCAGCGTCTCCGGCGGTTCCAGCCCGTAATAGTACGTATCCTGATGCCAGGAGACGAAGCGCGGGTCGTGCGCGTTCTTCTGGAAAAAGCTGGAGCCCCAGCACAGCAGGTTGGGGCCGAGAACGTCCTCTACCGCGTCGAGAATGCGGGGATGGGTGACGATGTCGGACAGCCAGCGGAACGGCAGGTGCGCCTTGAACACCAGAGCCTTCTGCGCCTCGCACCGCTGCTCGGCCTCGAACGCCTCGATGCGGTCGCGGAGAACCTGCGCCTCGCCTGCGCTCAGCGCTCGGAACGGATGGACATAGCCGTCCCGCTCGTACTGTTCGACTTGTTCGTCTGTCAGAAATTTCGGCATTCGGAACTCTCGCCGCGATCGGCGGAGCCTGTCAACCGGTGTCGTGGTCTCGGATTAGGCGGCGGCGCGCGAACGCGAGACCGGCAAGACCCAGCGCGAGGACCGCCATCGATCCGGGTTCGGGAAGCGCCGACGGCGGCGTGTAGACGGACGGCGGCGGCAGTTCGCCGAAATGGCCGAGCGCAAGCATGCCCTGACCGTTCAGTGCAAACAGGATTTCGCCGGTATCGTCCGTCGGCGCGAGATCCAGCACGGTATTGCCGTTTTCGAAGAACAGCGTGGAGACGCCGGCCAGCAATGGATGCGGTCCGACGGGCGCGACGTTGCCGCCGATCCCATTATAGGTGCCTTCGAACTGAAGACCCGCCTCGGCGAGCACGTCGTTCCAGCCGGCGGCCTCGGTCGCGGCGCCGAGATTACCCGTCCCGGCGCCGATATAGACGTTTCCGCCGCCCTGTATGTAGTCGATGATGACCTGCTGGTCTGGATACAGGCCGCCGACGGATCCCGCGAAGAACACCGCATCGTAGGCACTCAGCGCTGCGGCAGTAAACGGACCCGCCGTGGAAACCGTCCAGTTGTGCCCGGCGTTGGTTACCGCGGTCGCCAGCGACAACTGGTTCAGCCCGAAATTCTGGCTGTAGGCGAGGAAATTGCCGCCCGGCTGATCGCCGGTGAACAGGTTGGTGATGTTGTTGATGAACACGCTCGCATCCGGCGACTGCACGAAACCGGTGTTCGAGAACGTCCATTCGTCGTTGTTGACGACGAGATAGCCGGCCCGCGCCGGTGCCGCGAGTAGCGCGACGCCGCAAAGCGCGAGGCCGAGCGCTTTGAGGGAGGCAGTGAATGGTGCCCGTGGGAGACGCATGACCCGGTTCCTTGTGAAACTTTCCGGATTTCATGCAATTTTCATGCCATGCGCGGAACTCAGCCCTTTGCGCCGATTTCACGTCCGGGAATCAGTTACGGAGCACCGAAGTCGTAAAAATTTCCGACATCTGCCCCCCGGATACCGTGGCTATCGATGCTGGCAGATGGTGTCGACCAGCGCCGGCTTGCCCTGTTTCACCTGCTCGATGGCGCGCTGCAGGGCGCCCTGGATGTCGTTCGGATCCTCGATCGGTCCCTCGGCCCACCAACCCATCGATCTGGCGGCCGCCGCGAAATCCGGCTCCGGCCCCTCGATGTCCATGCCGATATAGGCCCGCGCTTCGTCGGTACCGCGATGGTGAGCAACGTGCTTCTGGTGTTCCCAGTCGTTGTAATAGGCGCGGTTGTTGTACATCACGACCAGCATCGGGATTTCGTACTTGGTCGCGACCCAAAGCGCGCCGAGGTCGAACATCAGGTCGCCGTCGGGCTGCAGGTCGACGACCAGCCGGCCCGTGCCCTTGTTGGCAAGCGCGACGCCGAGCGAAATGCCGAACTGCGTGGCCGTGCCGAGCGAGCGGCCCGGATGGCGGTAAGGCTTGTCGAAATTCCAGATCTTCCGGGTCCAGTTGCGCAGCTCTCCCGCCGTCAGCACCCAGTCCTCGTGCTCGATCGCCGTCCAGACCTCGGAGGCGAGCCGTCCGAGCGAAATGGGAGAGGCGTCCCAGTCCTTCTTTGCGTCCGTTGCCCACTCGTCGAACAGCGCATCGTGGCGCGTGCCGATGTCGCGCTTGCGCTCGGCGATCCGCGCCGCGAGCTGAGGGTCGCGGTTGATCCGCTCGACGCACATCTCGGTAAGGATAGGCAGCGCGGCGACCGTGTCCGCCGCGACGCGGACATCCCAGTCGCGGTGCTTGTTGTAGTCCATCGCCCACTTGCTGATCTCGAGATCGGCAAACCCGATGTCGATCCACTTGCTGTCGGGCGCGGTGCGATCCTCGACCTCGCGGGTCTCCCGGTTGAGTACGTGGCTGCCGCGCGTCCAGTCGCGCACGTCGAGACAGACGACGACGTCGGCGCCGTTGAACGCATCTGGATCCATCGACAGATTGAGCGGATGCCGGTTCGGGAAATTGAGCCGCTTGTAGATGTCGGAGACGCCGGCGCCGACGGTTTCGGCGAACGAGACGATGTGATCGTAGCCGTGCGGCATCCGGCCGGCATATTCGGCGAGGATCATCGGGTTCTCGGCGGCAAGCACCCGGTCGGCGATCTTCTCGAGCGCATCCCGGTCGGGGGCCAGCGGCGGCGGCACCTTCACGGAATCCGGCGAGGGCAGCTTGATCTCTTCCGTCAGGGGCGCTTCCTGAATGCCCGCGTCGTAGCACATGTAGATGGGCCCCTGCGGCTCCGACATCATGATCGAGTAGGCGCGCGCGAAGGAATCGGGGATGCCGTGCACGCTGCCCGGCTGATAGTCCCACTTGGTGAAGTCGCGCACCGCGTTGCCCTGCACGGCGGCGGTATGGATCCAGTCGATGAACGGCCGGCGAATACCCTCGTCCATCGGGCCGGTCGCGCCCATGATGAAGACCGGCGCCCGGTCGATATAGGCGTAATAAATCGCGAGCGGCGCATGCAGGAGCCCCACCACGTTGTGGACGATGGCGATCATCGGCTCGCCGGTGGCCTTGGCGTAACCGTGGGCGATCTGTACCGCGATTTTCTCGTGGTTGCAGATCATCATCGGGGGATCGTTCTCGCCGTAGTTCACGAGGCTGTCGTGCAGCCCGCGATAGCTCGCGCCAGGGTTCAGCGAGATATGCTTGAAGCCGTACTGTTTGATCAGGTCGACGATAACGTCGGATTGCCATTTCCGGCTGGATTTTCTGATCTCGCCGCCGTCGGCCATGCGCCCCTCTCCCTATATGTCGCTGTCGATTGTTCTGCAGTTCGCGATTGTCCTAAGCTAGCGGCTAACCATGCGAAACGACAGCGGAGGGGAGAAACATGGCGACCGCGACGCGAGAAATCGTTCCGCCGGCCATCGGCTCCGACGAACTCAAGAAGCGCCAGTCGGAACTGGCTTCCAACGGCAAGCCGACAATCTTCAACGTCGCCGGCCAGCTGCTGGCGCGCGGGCGCACCGATACGCCGCTCGCCGCGACCGAAGACCTGTCGATCCGCCTCAAGATCTACGCCGAGGGCGGCGAGAACGAGCTGCACGCGCACCCCGGCGAGGATCACAGCTTCATCGTCCTGCAGGGCCGGGTGCGCTTCTACGGGCCGTCGAACGAAGAGACCGTGCTGGAAGCGAATCAGGGCATCATGCTGCCCAAGGGTACCCTGTACCGGTTTACCGCGATCCCGGGCGCGCCGCTGGTGATGCTCCGGATCGGATCGCCCAACTACGGGAAGCAGCCCAGCCCGAGCCGAACGGATGCCGACGGCAATCCGATGCGCGGGGATTCCAGGAAAAACAGATCCGTGCCGATCGAGTTCGTCGACGGCGAATTCTACGGCGCCTGATCGCGCGGCAAACAGGAACGAAAGAATGACCACATTGATTACCGGCGCCGGCCTGATCGGCACCGCCTACGCCATCGAGGCCGCGAGACGCGGCGAAAAGGTTGTCTTCCTCGATCCGTTGCCGCGGGCCGACTATATCGCGCAACGCGTCGGCGACGCCGACTACGAAATCGTCCAGGACGACGTGCGAAGCCTGCCGGCGCTGATCGACGCGATCCAGACACACAAGCCCGAGACGCTGCTGCATACCGCGGGCCTCATCGGCCGGCGCGTCGGCAATCCGCTCGCCTACGGCTACAGCCTTAATGTCGGCGGCGCGATGACCGTTGCCGAAGCGGTACGCCTGACGGGGGTCAGACGGCTGATCCACATTTCCACCTTCGGTGTCTACGACTGGCGGCAGGACACGCCGGCCAAGGTCGACGAGAGTTTTCACCGCGGCGCGGGAACTGCCTATTCCAACTCCAAGGCCGCGCAGGAACTCATCTTCGAAGCCTATCAGGGCGAGTGCGATTTCGAGCTCGTGCTGCTGCGTCCGGGCAACGTGTTCGGCGTCGGCCATTTCTGGGGCGGCTCGGGCGGCGGCGAGAAGGTCCAGACCCTGGTCGAGGCCGGCCTTCGCGGCGAGACCGCCGTGATACCGGAAAACCAGACGATGGCGTTCGAATATATTTACGCCAAGGACATGGGCCGCGCTGTCGATCTCGCGGCGACCGCTTCCGGCCTGCCCGGCAAGGCGGTCTACAATCTCGCCTACGGCGAGGTGATCGGCTTCGACCGGCTGGTGGAGGCGGTTAAGTCGGCGGTGCCTGGCTTCGAGATCGAAATAACCCCCGGAACGCCGCCTGTCTC
Organism: Alphaproteobacteria bacterium; assembly: GCA_038148075.1. Classification (GTDB taxonomy): domain Bacteria; phylum Pseudomonadota; class Alphaproteobacteria; order MPNO01; family UBA830; genus JAYQUR01. The sequence continues at coordinate 9,484 of JAYQUR010000013.1, forward strand.
TCGCGACACGCCGCTCGACGTCAGCCGCGCAAAGGCCGAGCTCGGCTGGGAGCCGAAATTCACGCTCGACGAGGCGATGGCGGATTACGCCGAAGACCTGCGCAGGCGGAACAGCTGAAGGGGCGTCAGTGCCCTGAACAGCCGCCCTCCAGCCGGAACAGCTTGGCCGCGTTGTCGCCGAGGATAGCGTTGGTGTCCACTTCGGACAGCTTCGCGGCGTGCACGATCTTGCACGGCTCGAGGTCGCCGATCGGAAACGGGTAGTCGGAACCGAGGACGACCTTCTCGGCGCCGAACATCTCGACCAGCAGGCGCAGCGTGCGCGGATCGAAAAGCACCGTGTCGTACCAGAGCTTCTGCATCTGCTCGACCGGATCGGCGTAGCCGTCGTCCTTGTGCATCAGGTAGTTCCGCTCCATCCGCCCGAGGATGTAGGGCAGCGCGCCGCCGCCGTGCGACAGGATCATCTTCATGCCGCCGTATTTCGTGAAATGCCCGGCATAGATCATCCGCGCCACCGCCGTCGTCGTGTCGACGCCGCGCCCGACGGCGTTGATCATGTCGTAATCGAGCAACCGGTCGTCGCCGCAGCCGAACATGGGGTGCAAATATATCGCCGCGCCGAGCTCCGACGCCGCTTCCCAGAACGGATCGAGGTCTCCATTGTCGAGATTGCCGCGCCCGCCCTTGGGCTGGGTGCCGATCATTGCGCCCGAGAAACCGGCCGCCATCGCCTCGCGCAGCACTTCGGCCGCCAGCTTGCCGTCCTGCAGCGGCACGGTGGCGAGCGGCTCCATATAGGATTTGCCGCGCATCTGCTCCAGCAGGTGTTCGTTCATGAAGCGGCTCCATGCCGCGCCCTCGTCGGCCGGCACCTCGTAGGCGAAGCTGTCGAGCCAGCCGCCCGAGACCTGCACGTCGATGCCGTTATCGTCCAGCCACTTCTCGCGCGTTTCGAGCTCGCGCAGCTTGGGCGCGATCGGCCGCGTCGGCGCGCCGCCCATGAACGACAACTTGAAGGCCTTGTCTTCCCGAAGCACCTCGATATTCGCGAAGCTGGCACGGCCAGAAACGACGGCATCCAGCATCGTCTGCGGCACAAAATGGGCGTGGGTATCGATAATCATTCCTGTCTCCGGCGCTTCTCGGAAATTCGGCAGCTCAGTGATCTTTCTTCATCGCCGCCGCGGTGTTCACCATCGAATGCTGCGCGCGGGCGTAGTCGAGAGCGCCCTGCTCGTCCATGCGCGGCGCTGTATGCAGATATTCCTTGAGACCGAGGATGGCCGGGCGCGGACGGCTCAATAGCGTCGCGCAGAATTCGTCGACTTCCGCATCGAGCTTGTCGGCGTCGACGACCTGGCTGACGATGCCGTAGTTCAACGCGCGCTCGGCGTCGATGAACTTCGCCGTGTATGTCATCCACAGGATCGCGTTGCGGCGCATCCGGTCATAGACCGCCGACATCACCATGGTCGGCATGACGTTATGGTCCATCTCGGGGATGTTGAACGTCGCCGTAGAGGACGCGAACGAGACATCGAACAGCGAGGCGATCGCGGTGCCGAAACCCATGCAACGGCCTTCGATCACGCCGACGACCGGCACCTTCGCGTCGCGGATAGCCTTATAGCAATAGAAGATTGAATCGTACTCGTCGCGTCGCGTGTAGGCTTCCGGGTGCGGCGGGCCCGCGTCGGGATTGCGCTTGCGGCCGGTACAGAAATCCGGCCCGACGCTGCGGACAAGCACCATATCGGACGTCTCGTGCGCCTTCAGCAGCGCCGCGGACATTTCGGCGGCCATGGCGTCCGAGCACGCATTGTCCTCGGTCCGGTTGAAGGTAACCCGCAGGATACGTCCGTCCTGTTCGAGCAGAATGTCGTCGCTCATGATCGCTCCAGATACTCAGTTTTCGTTGGATTTCTCAAAGATCGCCGCCTCGATGTCGCGCGCGCGGATCGGCAGTTCGTTGATCTCGATGCCGAGCGGCGCCAACGCATCGTTCACGGCCGACGCGATGGCGGCCGGCGCGCCGAGATAGCCGCCTTCGCCCGAGCCCTTCTGGCCGAGCGAGGTCAGCGGTGACGGCGTGCAGTGCTCGAAGTCGGCGACCGGCGGGATTTCGTGTGCCGACGGCAGCAAATAGTCCACGAACGTGCCGGCCAGCAACTGGCCGTCGCCGTCGTACTCGAACTTCTCGTAGAGCGCCGCTCCGATACCGTGCGCGACGCCGCCGATAATCATTCCGCGAACGATGTCCGGATTGATCGCCGTGCCACAGTCGTGCGCGATGAAATAGTCGTGCACGGTCACCTTGCCGGTCGCAGGATCGATCTCCACGAGAGGCACATGCGCCTGGAACGAGAAACACGGGTACAGCGGCACCTCGTTGTTCTCGTCCGGCATCTGGCCGCCGCCCGGCACCTGCTGCACCGCATAGGCCTGGAGGCCAAGCTCGTGGCCCGGCGGCATGCGATGGAACTGCTTGTGCGCGATGTGCGTCACCTCTTCCCACGCGAGCTTCCTGGACGGTTCGCCGCGCACCGAGAACTCGCCGTCGGCGTACTCGATCCGGTCCTTGTCGACGCCGAGATCGTAGGCAGCGATGGTGATCATCTTGTCCTTGATCTCGCGCGCCGCCTTCGACGTCGCGGTGCCGAGGACGATCGCCATGCGGCTCGCGACCGGGCTGCGCGTCGGCAACGCCTCCAGCGTGTCGCCATGGGTGACCCGGATCGTATCCGGATCGCGCTCCAGCTCTTCGCCGGCGATGGTCGAGACCAGCGTCTCGTGCCCCTGCCCCGACGTCGTCGTACACATCACGGCGGTGATCGCGCCGGTGGGCTCGACCTTGATCAGGACGGACTCGACGAAGGTCGTGATCTTGAGCTTCGGGTTGAACAGATACTCGAAGATGTTGTTGCCGCCGCCGGGCTCCAGGCAGGTCGCGATGCCGACGCCGGCAAGCTTCCCCTCGGCGCGGAGCGTGTCGCGTCGCGCGATCAGCGCATTCCAATCGGCGGATTTGAGCGCCATGTCGAGCACGGCGTGGAAATCGCCCGAGTCGTAGCGCGATCCGGGCGGGATCTTCCACGGAAATTCGTCCTTGCGCACCAGATTACGGGCCCGCACCTCGACACGGTCCATCCCGAGATGCTTCGCGACGCGTTCGATGCCGGTCTCGATGGCGAAGTTGGTGGGCGACTGGCCGAAACCGCGGACCGGCACCTGGCCCGTCTTGTTGGACGTGACGGATATCGCCTCGTATTCGATGGAATTGACGCGGTACGGACCGCACAGCGCGGTCATCGGCTTGCCCAGCTGCAACGGCGCGCGGCCGGGATAGGCCCCGACGTCGTCGAGCGCGCGGATCTTCATCGACTTGATCACGCCCTCGTCGTCGAACGCCATGGTGATGTCGAAAATCCGGTCCGGCCCGTGCGCGTCGCCGCCCGACATGTTGTCGAGCCGGTCCTCGATGAAGCGCACCGGATAGCCGAGCTTCTTCGCCAGGTAGGTCACCAGTACCGTGTGCTTGATGCCGCGCTTCACCCCGTAGGAGCCGCCGACGTCGACGTCGTTATGGACGCGGACGTTGTTCATCGGAATGCGCAGCGCACCGGCGATCTGGTCCTGGTACTGCGGCATCTGGATCGACGCCCAGACGTCCATGATCTCGTTGATGTCGTCCCACTTGGCAACGACGCCGAAGGTCTCGATCGGCACCGTCGAGGACCTTCCCCAGCGCGCTCGGTAGCTAACCGTGTGCGGCACGCTGGCGAAATCGTCCGCCACCGGGCCCCACGTCCAGGTGTTGCGGAAAAGCACGTTGGTGCCGTGTTCCGGATGCACCAGCGGCTGGTCCTCGTCTATGATCTTCTCGGAATCGACGGCCGCTGGCAGGGACTCGTAGTCGACCTCGATCAATTCGGCCGCGTCCTCGGCGATATAGCGGCTGTCGGCGACCACGGCGGCGACCCATTCGCCGGCATAGCGCGTCATGCCGACGGCGAGCGGGTACCATTTGACGTTCGGCAGGTCGAGACCGTGGAACAGGGAATTGGTGCCCTCGGCAATTTCGTCGCCGGTCAGCACGTAATGCACCCCGGGCAGCGCCAGTGCCGCCGAAGCGTCTATGGAGCGAATATTGGCGCGCGGATGCGGGCTCGGCAGGATCGCGACATGCTTCATGCCGGGGACGTCGACATCGGCGACGAACTTGCCGCGGCCGGTGATGAAACGCCGATCTTCCTTGGTGCGCCGCTTGCGGGAAACGTAACGGTAGTTCGGCAGGGTGGGCGTATCAGCCATTGGACGTCTCCCGCCGGCGCCGAGCCGTCATCTTCACCGCCTCGACGATCTGCTGGTAGCCGGTGCAGCGGCACAGGTTACCGCTGATCGCCTCGCGGATGTCGTCGTCCGTCGGGTTCGGGTTTTCCTCGAGCAGCGCGTGGCTGGCGACCAGCATGCCGGGCGTGCAGTAGCCGCACTGCATCGCATGGCATTCCCAGAAGGAATCCTGCAGGTCGCTTATCCCGCCGTCTGCCGCGGCCAGCCCCTCGACCGTCCGGATCTCGTGGCCCTGGGCCTGTACAGCGAACATCAGGCAGGACCGGATCGGCTCGCCGTCGAACAGCACCGAACATGCGCCGCAGATGCCGTGCTCGCAGCCCACATGCGTGCCGGTCAGGCGAAGCATGTCGCGCAGGCAGTCGACCAGCGTCACGCGCGGCGGCACGAGGGCCGTGCGGTCGCGGCCGTTCACGTTGAGGGTGATTTCCACGTAGTCGCTCATTTCCCTACCTCCGCGGCAGCGTCCAGTACCGCCCGCGCCACGAGACGCCGTGCGACCCGGCGCCGATAGTCGGCGGTCGCGTGGACGTCGGTGTCGGGATCGATTTCCTCGTCGATCAGCGCGATGACCGCCTCGATTTCGGCCTCTGACGGCTGCTTGCCAACCAGGGCCGCCTCGAAAGCATGCAGCTTGACTGGCGCGGGTGCGACGCCGCCGGCGCTCGCCGCCGCGCGGGCAATCGTCCCGTCGCCGGCGAGCTGCACCTGCGCCGCCGCGGCGACGATGGCGAAATCGCCCTGCCGGCTCGCCGTCTCGTGAAACCCGGTGCCGATGCGCCCGCCGCTCCAGACCGGGATGCGGACCTCGGTCAGAAGCTCCTCGGGCTCGATGTTTGTGACCATCGCCGCTTCGAAGAAACCGTCGATGGGAATGACGCGGCTGCCGCCGGTCGTGCGCAGCGCCAGCGTCGCATCGAGCGCGAGCGCCGCCAGCGGGAGTTCCGCGGACGGATCGCCATGGACGATGCTGCCGCCGATGGTGCCGCGATTGCGGGTCTGGATGTGGCCCACGTTGCGAACCGCCTTCGCGACCAGGGGCAGACGGCCGGAGACAATGTCGGAACGCTCGATGGCGCGCTGGCGCGTGCAGGCGCCGAACGCAACATGGTCGCCGCGATCCTCGATACCGGCAAGCTCCGTAACGTCGTTGACGTCGATCAGCATGTCGGGCCGGGCCATCCGCATGGCCATCAGCGGCACCAGGGTCTGGCCCCCGGCTATGATCTTGCGCTCTTCCTCACCAGCACCGGCGAGCAGCGCGCACACCTCGTCGAGCGAGGTCGCACGGACGTAATCGAATGGGGCGGCTTTCATGGAACGACGCCTGATTTCCCTTGGTTTTCTGTCGTTTGCGGCCCCAGTCCGGCGCCGCGGCGCACTTTATCCAGATTTCCCGCCCGACGGTAGCCCGGGAAGGCGGTTAGCGCGATCTCATCCAATTTGTCGCGGATTTAACCGAAATTTATGGAAATCCGGGGGAAGATCGGAACATCCAAGAAGGAGACCTCCGATGGCACAGCATGTGATCCTGAACCATCCGACCGTCAGCGCCGAGAACCGCCGCCGCGCGAACGCGTCCGAATGGTCGCCGCGCACCAAGCTGTTCTGCGTTCTGACTTGCGGAATCGCGAGCTGGGCGCTGGTCCTCGCACCTTTCGTCCTGATCGGCTGAAACGACACCCGACGGACGATCAGCCGCCCGCCTTCCCGGCCTGGATAAGCTCCCAGACCTTGCGGGGCGTTACGGGCATCCGGATATCCTTCACCCCGTAGGGCCGCAGCGCGTCCACGAATCCGTTCACGAGCACCGCCAATGCGGGGGTCGTGCCGCCCTCGCCGCCCGCCTTCACGCCGAGCGGATTCGTCGGCGACGGCACTTCGTTGAGCTGCGTGTTGAAGGACGGGTATTCGAGCGCGCGCGGCATCTGATAGTCCATGAAAGACCCCGCGAGCGGCTGACCTGTTTCCTCGTCGATCGCGCATAGTTCTCCCAGCGCCTCGCCGGCGCCCTGAACGATACCGCCATGCGTCTGACCGTCGACGATAAGCGGATTGATCGCGCGGCCGACATCGTCGACCGTCGTATAGCGCGTGATCTCGTAGGCGCCGGTCTCCGGATCTATCTCGATCTCGCAGATGTGGCAGCCGTTCGGGAAGACCGGGGTTTCCATCACGTTGTCCTGAACGATGGAAAGCCCGCCCTTCAGATCGTCGGGCAGGTCGCGCCCGTAGAGCGCCTGCGCCAGCTCGAACAGGTCGATCGACCGGTCGGTGCCGGCAATCGAAAACACGCCGTCCTCGAAACCGATATCGGCCTCGGCAGCTTCGAGCACGATGGCGGCGAGCCGCCTGCCCTTCTCGATCAGCAGGTCGGCCGCCTTGACGATCACGGTACCCGCCATGCGCATCGACCGTCCGGAGTGCGATCCGCCGCCGACTTTGACCACGTCGGTGTCACCGACGACGACTGTTATCTTTTCGACCGGCACGCCGAGCCACTCGGCGCAAACCTGCGCGAAGCTCGTCTCGTGGCCCTGCCCGCTCGGCTGGGTGCCGATGACGAGGTCGATGCCGCCATCCGATTTCACATGGATCTCGGCCTGCTCGCGCGGCGTGCCGATTGAGGATTCGACATAGTTCGCGAAACCCCGCCCCAGAAGCTTCCCGCGCCCCTCCGCGTCGGCCTTGCGCGCTGCGAAGCCGTCCCAGTCGGCGGCGTCCATGCACATGTCCATGCTTTTCGCGTATTCGCCGGAATCGTAAACCATGCCGACCGCGTTGGGGTACGGCATCTGATCGGGCCGGACGAGGTTCTTCCGTCGCAGTTCCAGCGGATCGAAGCCTAGTTCCTGCGCCGCCGTTTCGACGAGGCGCTCGATGGCGAAGGTCACCTCCGGCCGGCCGGAGCTGCGATAGGCGTTGGTCGGCGGGGTGTTGGAAAAGACTGCGCGCGAGCGCAAATGCGCCGCCGGGATATCGTAGGAGCCGGTGATAAGGCCCGACCCCTTCGACAGCGGCGACAGCGAAACCATGCGCGATCCCACGTTGGAAAGATTATCGGCGCGCATGCCGAGGAACTTGCCGTCCTTGTCGATGGCCAGCGCGACCCGGGTCACGAGATCGCGGCCCTGATAGTCGCTGACGAAGGATTCGCTCCGCTGCGCCGTCCACTTGACCGGACGGCCGACCTTCCTGGACACCCATCCGACCAGCGGAAATTCGACATAAAGCCGGTTGCGCGTCCCGAAATTGCCTCCGACGTCCTTGGAGATCACGCGCACGTTCTCGGTGGCGACGCCCAGCACTTCGGCGATTTCGCGCTTCTGCCGGACGGATCCGCCGGAGCCAGCGTAGATCGTGTACCGCCCGGTCCCTGCGTCGTAATCGCCAAGCGCCGCGCGGGGCTCCATCGGTACGCCGGTAACGCGGTCGATGTAAATTTCCATCTCGACGACGTGATCGGCCGCCTCGAACGCGGCATCGGTCGCCGCCTTGTCGCCGAAGAACGTCTCGACCGGAATATTGTCGGGCGTTTCGTCCCAGACGGCGGGGGCGCCGGGCGCCGCGGCGCGCGCCGTATCGGCAACCGACGGCAGCGGCTGGTAATCGATGACGACGGCTTCCGCCGCGTCCTCGGCCTGCGCCCGCGTCTCCGCGACGACGACAGCCAGCGCTTCGCCGACATAGCGCGCCTTGTCCGCAGGCAGCGGCCGGTGGTCGCCTATGAAGACCTCCGAGCCGCCGGGACCGTGCAGCTTCATGTCGTGCTTGGTCGATGGCAGCGGGCTGTGCGGAATGGGCTTCAGGTCGTCGGCAAGCACGTCGGCGCCGGTAAACACGCCGAGAACGCCCGGCATCGCCGCAGCCGCAACCGTATCGATGCCGCGAAGGACCGCATGCGCGTGGCTCGACCTCACCACCGCCATCCAGGCCTGGCCGTCCAGATGCCAGTCGTCGCTGAACCGTCCCTGCCCTGTCAGCAACCGCGCGTCTTCGCGCCGCCGGACCGGCTGTCCGATCTTCTGGTATTCCATTCTCGCGTCCCGTTATTCGTCTTCGTCGCCTGCGGATTTCAGGGCCGGGTATATACCATACGCAGGCGTATGGAAACAGCGTCGAGCGTCAGAGCCCGCGCGCCTTTCCCGCTGCGCGCATGGCGACGCGCCAGCCGAAGACCATGGCCGGACCGAGCGTCGTGCCGGGACCTGGATAGGACCCCGCCATCACCGACGACATGTCATTACCGCAGGCATAGAGCCCAGGAATGATCTCCCCGGCGGCGGTCCGAACTTCGCCGTCGGCTGTCGTGTCGAGGCCGATACTGCAGCCGATCTCCGCCGGCCACACCGCCACTGCGACGAACGGCGGCGTTGCGATCGGACCGAGGCAGGGGTTGGGGCCGTGCGCCGGATCGCCGTTGAACCGGTTGAGCTCCAAATCGCCCTTGCCGAAATCCGGATCGCTGCCCTCTTCCGCAAACCGGTTGTGGCGCGCCACCGTATCGACAAAAGCCTCTGGTTTGATCTTGAGCTTCGCGGCGAGAGCCTCGAGGTTGTCGGCCACGGTCGCGTAGCCGGATTTCGCGTAGGGTGCGAGGTCCCGGGTACCGGGGTGGATGATGCCGATGCCGTATTTCCGCACGAACGCTGAATCGCAGACCAGCCAGGCGGGCATCGTATTGACGGTTTCGTTCGAACGGTACATCGCCTCGACGAAGTCGTGATAGGACACCGCTTCGTTGACGAAGCGCCGCCCCGCGGCATTCACGGCGATCAGGCCCGGTTTCGCGCGGTCGAGCGACAGGTGCGGAAACAGGCCCTTCGTGCCGTCCGCCCGGTACGTCACCGAGACCGGCGTCCAGAACGCGCTCGCCTGGTGTCCGGTGCTGGCGATACCCGCGCCGGCGCCCTCGGCGATGCGAAGCCCGTCGCCTTCGTTGGTCGCGGCGGCGAGGGAGCACGGCGGCGTCGGCTTCGGCATGAAGTTGTTGCGATAGCGCTTGTTATGCGCAAAACCGCCGGTCGCGAAAACGACGCCCTTGCGCGCGCGGACGCGGACGGGCCCGTCCGGCGTCGCGAGAACCGCGCCGGCAACCGCGTCGCCGTCGAACACGAGTTCCTGGATCGGCGCGCCGAACATCACCGGCACGTCGCGTTTCTTCAGGCTGTAGAACAGCCGCGCCACCAGCGCATTGCCCATCACCAGACGCGTGCCCCGGCGGTAGCGCAGCCGGTCGAGCCAGTATCGAGCGACGATCTTCGCCGAATGCAGGAACGCGCCCGGGCGCCGCCAGCGGTCGATCAGGTTTACGATATCGACCTTGCCGACCATCATGCCGCCCATCAGCATGAACTCGTCGATCGGCGGCTTCACCCGCGCGAAGTCCCGCCCCAGCCGGCGGCCGTCGAAGTTGGCCGGAATGATCGCGCGGCCGTCGACCGCGGCGCCAGGCATGTTGTTGCGATAGTCGGGATGCCTGCCGCAGGGCACGAACCGGACGTCCGTCTTCTCCATCAGGTAATCGATCACGTCGGGCCCGTCGCGCAGGTAGAGCGCACGCATCTCCGCCCCCGCCGCGCCGGCCGGCCCGCCGGCCAGCAGCCCGTCGAGATAGCGCGCCGCGTCGTCGGCCGAATCCTCGAAACCTGTCGCCGCACTTTGCCGGTTTCCGGGGATCCACAGCGTTCCGGCGGACGTCGCGCCGGTGCCGCCTACCTGCTCCGCCTTCTCGCAGAGGATCACGTCGAGCCCCTCGATCGAGGCGACCAGCGCGGCCGTCATGCCCGCCGGGCCGGCGCCGGCGACGAGCAGGTCCGTCTCCCGCTCCCAGGCGGGATGCGCGGCTGCGGGGGCGTCTTCAGGGGGGGCGAGGATTCCGTCGTCCATAACGGCGTGAGCATAGGCCAAACGGATATCGCGAAACAGCCCGGCGAAGGGCGCCGGTAGATACGATTTCAGAGAAAAAATGGAGGGCGATCGGGGACTCGAACCCCGGACCCGCTGATTAAGAGTCGCCTACCCCAGACTTTCACCTGATTTCATAGCGTATCCTAAACCCGCAAAAAATTGGGATTATATCGATAATTTACTAACCGGAGCTTGCGCCGGATTGCATCAAAGTGCATGGTTTTTGTAACCCATATGTAACCCCGATTGACCTGCCCCCCTTAACCGGGTCCATCTGC
>JAYQUR010000014.1:0-19940 GCA_038148075.1 Alphaproteobacteria bacterium
GTCGAAATGGGCGTCGCAGTCCGGATGGCCTGCCTCGACGTCGTCACCCGCAGCCTGACGCGCAACACGGAAGAAGAGCGAACGTGACCGGCGGCGACTCCCCCAGAACCGCCTACGTCAACGCGCGGCTGCTCGACCCGGCAACGGGGCTCGATGCGCCGGGCGGCGTTCTGATCGAAGGCAACAAGATTCTCGAGGCGGGCGCCGGGCTGTTCGCCGACGGCGCGCCGTCGGGGGCAGCCGTATTCGATTGCGGCGGCCATTGCCTGTCGCCGGGGCTGGTCGACATGCGGGTCCACCTGCCGGAACCGGGCGAAGAGCACAAGGAAAGCTTCGAAACCGCCAGCGCGGCGGCGGCGGCGGGCGGCGTCACCTCCATGATCTGCTTGCCGGACACCACCCCGCCGATCGACGACGTTTCGGTCGTGGAATTCATTGCGCGGCGCGCCCGCGAAACCAACATCGTGAAAATCTACGCCTACGCGTCGATCACGCGGCGCCTGGAAGGCAAGGAACTGACCGAGTTCGGCATCCTGTCGCAGGCGGGCGCGCTCGCCTTCACCGACGCGGACAACGCCATCGCGGATGCGCTGGTGATGCGTCGGGCGATGTCGTACGCCGCGACGTTCGATTTGCTGATCGTTCACCACCCGGAAGAGCCGGCCCTTGCCCGGAACGGGCAGATGAACGAAGGCGAGATGTCGACCCGGCTGGGACTCGCCGGCATACCGGCGCTGGCCGAGGTGATGATGATCGAACGCGACCTCCGGCTCGTCGAACTGACCGGCGCCCGGTACCATGCCTCGCACGTGACCACGGCGGCCGGGGTCGACGCAATCCGCCAGGCTAAGGCCCGCGGGCTCGCGGTTTCGTGCGATACGGCGCCCCACTATTTCACGCTGACCGACGCGGCGACGGCGAACTACAGGACGTTCGCCAAAGTGACCCCGCCCCTTCGCGGCGAAGCCGACCGCCTGGCGGTGATCGAGGGCATCCGCGATGGGACGATCGACGTGATCGTGTCCGACCATTGTCCCCAGGATCAGGATTCTAAGCGCCTCCCCTTCTTCCCGGCCGAGCCGGGCATCATCGGGCTCGAATCCTTGCTACCGCTCACGCTGGCCCTGCATCACGAGCACGGCATTCCGCTGATCGAGTTGATACGGCGCATGACCTCCGCGCCGGCGAAACTGCTCCGGATGAAGGAGGGAACGCTTGCCGCCGGCCAGCCGGCGGATTTCGTGCTGTTCGATCCGGACCTGGCATGGACGCTTCAGCCCGATCAGATGAAGAGCAAGTCCAAGAACTCGCCGTTCGAGGATTTTCCTGTTCGGGGCCGCGCAATCGAGACGATCGTCGGGGGCCGGCACGTCCATTCGCTTCCGGGCTGAGGAGCCCGCGGCAGTATGATCGATCCGATCAGCTGGGCTCATAGCTGGCCGTATTTCCTTGCTGCGTTTGCCGCCGGATATCTGGCGGGATCGATTCCCTTCGGCCTCGTCCTCACCCGTTTCGCGGGGCTCGGCGACATCCGCGGAATAGGGTCGGGCAACATCGGCGCGACCAACGTCTTGCGCACGGGGAACAAGAAGATCGCCGCGGCGACCCTGCTGCTGGACGGTGCGAAAGGAGCCGTCGCCGTCCTTATCGCCGATCGTTTCTACGGAAACGATATCGCCATCGTGACGGCAACGGGCGCGCTGCTGGGCCACCTGTTTCCGGTCTGGCTCAAGTTTCGCGGTGGCAAGGGCGTGGCGACGGCGCTCGGAATTCTCCTGGCGCTGGCATGGCCGGTGGGTGCGCTCGCGTGCGCGACATGGCTGCTAGCCGCGCTCCTGTTCCGCTACTCCTCCCTCGCCGCCCTGATTGCGCTCGCCGCCTCGCCTTTCTTCGCCTGGGGGCTGGCCGCCCCCCAGCAAACCGAGTTCTGCATCGGGCTTGCGATCGTCGTCTGGCTGCGTCACCACGAGAACATCCGCCGGCTGCTCAAGGGCGAGGAATCCAGGATCCGTCTGTCACGCAATACTTGACGCTGCACGGCGCTCCGCGCATCGTTTCGCGATGAACGGTTACACGCAAGAATTGAGCGATGAGGGAAAATTCGACCGGCTGCGCCTGATCCGGACAGAAGGCGTGGGACCGAGGACGTTCGGCGAATTGATCGGACGCTTCGGATCCGCCGGCGCCGCGCTGGAGGCCTTGCCGACCCTCGCCCGCAAGAGCAGGAAGCCCGATCGCTTCCGGATGCCGCCCGCGGACTCCGTGCGCGCCGAGTTCGACGGCCTCGCGGGTGCGGACGTGACGGCACTATTCCTCGACGAGCCCGGTTACCCGGTGCCGCTCGCCGCTATCGACGATCCGCCGCCCGTTTTGTTCCTGAAAGGCGACGCCGCGCTTCTCGAGCGTCCGATGATCGCCATCGTCGGCGCCCGCAACGCATCTGCCAACGGTCGTGCGTTCGCCACCGAGATTGCGACGGACCTGGGCGCGGCGGGGCAGGTCGTCGTCTCCGGTCTCGCGCGGGGCATCGACGGCGCGGCTCACAGGGGCAGCCTGGCGACCGGCACGATTGCCGTGGTGGCGGGCGGCTGCGACGTCGTCTACCCGCCGGAACACCGGGATCTGCAGGCAGAAATTGCGCGCAACGGCCTGATCGCCAGCGAACAGCCCATCGGCACGGTCCCCACGGCGCGTCACTTTCCCGCGCGCAACCGGCTGATTTCCGGGCTGAGTGCCGGCGTGCTCGTCGTCGAGGCGGCGCTGCGGTCCGGATCGCTCATTACGGCGCGGCTCGCCCTCGAACAGGGGCGGGACGTCTTCGCGGTCCCCGGCTCGCCGAGGGATCCGCGCTGCGGCGGAACCAATGACCTGCTGCGTCAGGGCGCCGTCCTCACCGAAAAGGCGGCCGACGTCATCGATGCGCTCGCCGCCCCTACTTTTCGTCCGCGGATTGTTTTATCCCCTGCAGCCGCCCCAGAGTCCGTTGAAAAAAAAGAAGAAATTCAGTCCGACGATGCGCTCGAAAAAATCGCAAGTCTGCTGAGCGTCACGCCAACGGGTGTTGACGAACTGGTTCGCGAGTGCCACATGTCTGCTGCCGAGATCCAGACGGCCCTGCTCGAACTGGAGCTGGAGGGCCGGATCGAAAGGCATCCTGGGAACCGTTTTTCCCTGGTTCTGTAAATACTCCGGCAACCATACCGACCTAGGTTGGGTGCCGGACGCGAGCAGATTTATTGGTAAATATGGACGTCGTCGTCGTCGAATCGCCTGCAAAGGCAAAGACCATCAACAAGTACCTCGGCTCCGGATACAAGGTCCTTGCGAGCTACGGGCACGTCCGCGATTTGCCGTCCAAGGACGGATCCGTGCAGCCCGACGAGGACTTCCGGATGATCTGGGCGGTCGATCCGAAAGCCGAGAAGAACCTTCAAGCCATCGAGGATGCGGTGAAGGGCGCGGAACACCTGTATCTCGCGACCGACCCCGACCGCGAGGGCGAGGCGATCTCATGGCACGTCCAGGAGATACTGAACGAACGCAAGGCGCTGGACGCGGTCGACGTAAAGCGCGTGGTGTTCCACGAGGTCACCAAGAGCGCCGTGACCGACGCGATCAACAACCCGCGCCCGCTCAACCAGGAACTCGTGGACGCCTATCTGGCGCGCCGGGCTCTCGACTATCTCGTCGGATTCAGCCTGTCGCCCGTCCTGTGGCGCAAGCTGCCGGGCTCACGTTCGGCGGGACGCGTGCAATCGGTTGCGCTCCGCCTCATCTGCGAGCGCGAAGCCGAAATCGAAGTCTTCAAGGCCCGCGAATACTGGACGATCGAAGCCGAGTTCGCGACCGGCGACGGCAAGGCCGTTCCGGCGCGCCTGACGCACCTCAACGGCAACAAGCTCGACCGCTACGATTTGGGCGACGAGGCCGCAGCACGGGCCGCTGTCGCGGAGATCGAGAAGCACGGATATGCGGTCAAGTCGGTCGAACGGAAGACCGTCAACCGCCGCGCAGCGCCGCCCTTCACGACATCCACGCTGCAGCAGGAAGCCTCCCGCAAGCTCGGCTTCGGCGCGACGCGGACGATGCGAACGGCGCAGCGACTGTACGAGGGTGTCGATATCGGCGGCGAGACGGTCGGCCTGATCACCTATATGCGAACGGACAGCGTCAATCTCGCCCAGGAGGCCATCGTGGCGGTCCGGGCGGTGATCGGCCGCGAATACGGTCACACCTATGTTCCGGACAGTCCGAATAGCTACCGCAACCGCTCCAAGAACGCCCAGGAAGCGCACGAGGCGATCCGCCCCACCGACTTCTCGCGCATGCCGAACGAGGTCCGGACGATGCTGGGCGAGGACGAGCGCAAGCTCTACGAGCTGATATGGAAGCGCGCGGTCGCGAGCCAGATGGAAAGCGCCGTTCTCGAACAGGTTGCCGTCGATATCGCCTCGCCGGGCGGCGAAGCGGTACTGCGCGCCAACGGCTCCGTCGTGAAGTTCGACGGCTTCCTGCGTCTCTACCAGGAAGGCCAGGACGAAAAGCAGAGCCAGGACGACGACAACGGCGGCGCCGAGGAAGGCGGCGGCGACAGCCGCGACCGCATCCTGCCTCCGATGACCGAGGGCGACAGCCTGGCCCGCAGGACGATCACGCCCGAACAGCACTTCACCAAGCCGCCGCCGCGCTACACCGAAGCCAGCCTCGTCAAGAAACTGGAGGAGCTCGGTATCGGCCGGCCGTCGACCTACGCATCGATCCTGCAGGTGCTGCAGGACCGAAATTACGTCGTCCTCGAGAGCCGGCGCTTCACGCCGCACGACCGCGGCCGCATGGTGACGGCGTTCCTGTCGGAGTTTTTCGAGCGCTACGTCGAATACGATTTCACGGCCAATCTCGAAGACCAGCTCGACGACGTATCGAACGGCGACAAGGACTGGCGGGCGCTCCTGACCGAATTCTGGAAGGCGTTTTCCGCCGCCGTCGATCAGACGAAGGAACTCAGGATCACCGAAGTGATCGACAAGCTCGACGAAGAGTTGGGCCCGCACTTCTTCCCGCCGCGAGAAGACGGCACCGACCCGCGCAAGTGCGCCGCGTGCGAAACCGGGCGGCTCGGGCTGAAGCTCGGCCGCAACGGCGGATTCATCGGCTGCTCCAACTATCCCGAATGCGGCTTCACCACGGCGCTCGCGGTGATGAACGGCGAGATCGACGAGGACGCCGCGTTCACCGGCCCCAAGGAACTGGGCGTCGATCCGGAGACCGGCCTGACGGTGACCATGCGCAAGGGGCCGTTCGGCGTCTACGTACAGCTCGGCGAGGCCGAGAAAGGCTCCAAGCAGAAGCCCAAGCGCCAGTCGCTGCTGCGCGGCATGAAACCGTCGGACGTCGATTTCGACCTGGCGCTTCTCTTGTTGTCGCTGCCGCGGACGGTGGGCCCGCACCCCGAATCCGGCGAGGACATTCTCGCCGGCGTCGGCCGCTTCGGACCGTATCTCAAGGTGGGCGACCGCTACGTCAAGCTGGGCCCCGACGACGACGTGCTGACTGTCGGTCTGAACCGGGCGGTGACGATCATTGCCGAGGCGCCGCAACGGAAGGGCCGAGCCAAGTCCGCCGGCAAGCCGATCGGCGAGCATCCCGACGACGGGAAACCGGTCGAACTGCATGACGGGCGCTACGGCCCGTACGTCAAGCATGGCAAGATCAACGCCTCGCTGCCCAAGGACATGGACCCGGATTCGCTAACGCTCGAGCTCGCCGTCGAACTGATCGCCGCGCGCGCCGAAAAGGCCGGCGTGAAGGGCAAGGCCAAAAAAGCGAAGAAGGCCAAGAAGGCGAAAAAGGGCAAGTCGAAGAGCGCGGGCCGGACGAAGGCCGCCTCAGAGGCGTGAGCGCGCCCTCCTCCCGCGAAACCCCGTGACCGACAAAGGCGATTCCGCGCCGTTTCCGACGGCGGACCAGATTCTCCAGTTCGTCCGCGAAAGCGACGGACCGGTCGGCAAGCGCGAAATCGCACGCGCCTTCAACATCCGCGGAACGGACCGTGCGCGCTTGAACGACATCCTGCGGGATCTGCGCCGGTCGGGCGATCTGGATCGCGGCCGCGGCCGCCGGTTCGGACGGCCCGGACAGCTCCCGCCCGTCGGCGTCATCGAAGTAACCGCCATCGACGGCGACGGCAATCTCGTCGCCCGGCCGACGGGCTGGAACGGCGAAGACGATCCGCCGACGATATATCTTTCCTCGGAACGCAAGGGCCCGGCCGCCGCGATCGGCGACCGCATTCTCGCCCGGCTTTCGGATATCGGCGACGGCACCTACATCGCGCGGCCGATCAAGCGGCTGGAATCGGCGCCGCAAAACGTGCTCGGCGTGTTTCGCATGGTGTCGGGCAAGGGCCGGATCGAGCCGACGGACCGCCGTATCCGGACCGAATTCGTCGTCCCGCCCGGAATGGAGAACAAGGCCGGCACCGGCGATCTCGTTTCAGCGCGGGCGCTGGGCAGCCGCAGCTTCGGCCTGCCAGAGGCCCGCGTCGTCGAGGTTATCGGCGATGCATCCTCGGCGCGCGCGCCGAGCCTGATCGCCATCCATACCCACGACATTCCCACAGATTTCAGCCGCGCCGCCGTGGATGCGGCGGAGGCCGCCAAACCGGTGACGCCCGACGGCCGTACGGACCTCCGAAAGGTGCCGCTTGTTACGATCGACGGGTCGGACGCACGCGATTTCGACGATGCGGTCCGCGCCGAACCCGACACCGACCCGGACAACAAGGGCGGCTGGAACCTGATCGTCGCGATTGCCGACGTCGCCTGGTACGTGCGCCCCGGCAGCCCGCTCGACAAGAACGCCTACGACCGGGGCAATTCCGTGTATTTCCCGGACCGCGTCGTGCCCATGCTGCCCGAAGCGCTTTCCAACGGACTTTGTTCGCTGGTCCCCGGGGAAGATCGCGGATGCCTTGCCGCCCGGATGAAGATCGACCGCGACGGAAACCTGCGCAGCCATTCCTTCGTCCGCGGCATCATGAGATCCGCCGCGCGCCTGACATACGAACAGGTTGAATCGGCATGGTCGGGATCGCCGGACGACATCACGGGACCGCTTCTGGAGACCGTTATCGCGCCGTTGTACGGCGCATTCGAGGCCCTTCTCTCGGCACGCAAGCGGCGCGGCGCGATCGATCTCGAACTTCCCGAACGGCGTGTCGAAATCGACGCGAGCGGCGAGATCGCGGGCATTTTTCCGGTCAACCGGCTCGACAGCCATCGGCTGATCGAAGAATTCATGATCGCCGCCAACGTCGCCGCGGCCGAAACGCTCGAACGCCACGACGCGCCGTGCATGTATCGGGTCCACGACCAGCCTTCGCAGGAGAAGGTCGAAGGCCTTCGGGAAACCCTTGCCGGAATCGGCATCCGCTTCGCCAAAGGCCAGGTCGTAAAACCGGAAATGTTCCAGGGAATCGTCGCGGGCGTGGAGGGTAAACCCGAGGCGCACATGGTCAACATGGCGGTTCTCCGGGCCCAATCGCAGGCAGAATACAGCCCGGCGAATCTCGGCCATTTCGGCCTCGCCTTGCGGCGCTACGCTCATTTCACCTCGCCGATCCGCCGCTATTCGGACCTCCTTGTCCACCGGTCGCTGATCGCGTCCCTCGGCCTTGGCCCGGACGGCCTGCGACCGGAAGACGAAGACGCTTTCCCGGCCTACGGAAAGCACATCTCGTATACGGAGCGCAGGGCCGTCGACGCCGAGCGCGATGCCGTCGACCGGTACACGACGATCTTCATGTCAAGCCAGGTCGGCGCGAGCTTCAGCGCCCGGATAAACGGCGTTCACCGTGCCGGCATGTTCGTAACGCTGGACGAAACCGGGGCCGACGGGCTGGTGCCGATGTCGCTGATGGGCGACGACCGCTTCGACCTGGATTCGAAGAGCCAACGGATCGAAGGCCGGCGGACCGGGGCAGTCTTCGCGATCGGAGACGCCGTCGAGGTCACGCTGGAGGAAGCGAACGTCAACACGGGATCGTTGCTGTTTTCGCTCGCCGGGGAAGGCCGGCGCCCCCCACGGGGCGGGGGAAACACCCGCCCGGCGCCCCGAAAATCGTCAAATAAGGCCGGGAAACAGCCGATAACCGGCACGAAAAAGCCCGCTTCGACCAAGCGACGCAAAGGCGGCCGAGGCAAGAAAAGATGATGCGGATCCCGTTGCCGTAAGGGTAATCTGCGGACAGGATATCAAACGAACCTCGCCGGCCGGACACGCTGTCCGGCGCGTCGCGCGCGGGGCAAACGGGAAGGCGCATGCGGTCCAGTTCGAGATCCGGTTTTCCGAGACGACGCCCTTTTGCGGCGTTCCGTTCGTGCGTGGCCGTTCTCGCCTTCCTCGCGCTTTCTTCCTGCGGGTCTCTCGACCGCCCCGACGCCGGGCTCGATCGGAGCGGGTCCGTCCTCAAATCGGCCTTTCGCAACCTCGACAGCCGCTACGCCGTGGATCCGAAGCTCGACAGGCTTGCCGTCGCGGGCCTGAACGGCCTGGCATCCGCGGATCCGCTGGTCTCGGTCAGGCGCGCGGGAGACCGCATCCTCGTCACTTACGGAGACACCGATATCGGCGAATGGACCGTCGCCGAGCCGCACGACCACGATGCCTGGGCAGTGCTGGTAGACGGCGCGCTCGACCGGTTGCGGGACGCCTCCCACAGCCTGCGCGAAACCGAGAAGGAACGCGTGCTCGAAATGTTTTTCGACAGCGGGCTGACCGAACTCGACCGTTATACCCGCTACGCAACCCCGGAACAGGCGCGCAACACCCGGGCCCGACGGGAAGGTTTCGGCGGCATCGGAATCTCCGTTCGCTATCAGGACGGGCGCACGTCGGTATCGACGGTGCACCCTGATACGCCTGCGTCGAAAGCGGACCTTCGGCCAGGCGACGAGATCACCCATGTGGGCTCGACACTCCTGACGGGGCTTACGCAGAGCGACGTCATCGACCGGCTTCGGGGACCGGTGCATAGCCATGTTGAACTGACGCTGAAGCGGCCCGGCGAGAAAAAGCCCCTGAAGGTCGACATCGTCCGGGCGCACATCATCCCGCCGACGGTCACCTCCCGGCGCGACGGTCGGATTCTCTATATCGCGATCACGGGCTTCAATCAGGGAACGTCCCGGGCCCTGGGCCGGGTTCTCGCCGAAGCGGAACGCGCGGAAGCCGACGTCCCGAAGGGGATCATCCTGGATCTCCGAGCAAACCCCGGCGGCCTTCTCGATCAGGCCGTCGCCGTCGCCGATTTCTTCCTGAACGACGGCCGGATCATCTCGACGCAGGGTCGGCACAAGCGATCGAACCAGATTTTCGACGCGTCCTGGGGCGAGCGCATGCGCGATATACCGATGGTTCTGCTGGTCAACGGCCGGTCGGCCTCAGCGTCGGAGATCGTTGCGGCCGCGCTTCGCGACCGTTTTCGAGCCGTCGTCGTCGGATCCTCCTCGTTCGGCAAGGGCACAGTCCAGACGATCGTTCGCCTGCCCAACAACGGCGAACTGACGCTGACCTGGGCGCATTTGATCGCACCGTCCGGTTTCAACCTTCAGACGCACGGCGTCATTCCGGCTATCTGCACCTCCGCGAGCGAAAGCGACCTCTCCGAGATGAAAACCGCCTTCAAGGCGCCCGGTCCGGTTCCCGGCGACATATTCGACCGGCTGCTGTCCTCGCGCCTCGCGGTGCGCAAGGATCCGGATCAGGCCCGTCGGAACTGCCCGCCCAACCGGGAAGTGCAGGACGACGACGTCGAAGTCGCCAAGTTCCTGCTTTCCCGGCCCAAACTCTATGCCCGCGCCCTTTCCGACGGGCAGGCGGCAATCGCGGAGCGGCCAGAATAGACGCCGGTTTTTCTTGACACGAAGGGCGGAAATCGGCAGTTTCCCGCAACTTTTGAATTGCCGCTCATCGGGAGAATATCGATGGCAAAAGCGAACACGGTAGTCGTGAAACTGCTGAGCACGGCCGACACCGGATATTTCTACGTCGCGAAGAAGAATCCGCGGACCCAGACCGAAAAGCTGGAGTTCCGGAAATACGATCCGGTTGCGCGCAAGCACGTCCTTTTCAAAGAGGCCAAGATCAAGTAGCTCCATCCTCTCTGGAACGGAAAAACAGCGGCGCCGCCCTTTGAGGCGGCGTTTCGTTTTTCGCGCGAGCGGCGTCGCGGCGAAACGGAAAACGGGAGCGGGCGGTCAGCCCTGGGCGGCGCGCGGGATGCCCTGTTCGGCGGTCGCCTGAATCGGGGAGTCTCCGCCCGAAACCTCGACGCGGTTGCGTCCGCCGTTCTTCGCGGCGTAGAGCGCCTGATCCGCCCTGTCGAGGAGCGTATCGAGCGAATCCGTACCCGCGACGCCGGTCGTAACGCCGATACTGATCGTGATCGGCAGGGAAAGGCCGTCGCCCAGAACTTCGAAGGGCTCTTCGTCGACCATGGCACGTAGACGGTTTGCGGCGGAAAGGGCGTCCCGGGCGTCGACGTTCGGCATCAGCACCACGAATTCCTCGCCGCCCAGCCGGATCGCCGTGTCGAACCCGCGAATACCGCCGATGACCCGGTTCGCGAGAATCTTGAGCACATCGTCGCCGGCCGCATGGCCATGGTCGTCGTTCACGTTCTTGAAATGGTCGACATCCATGATCAGAACCGAAATCGGCTTCGAAGACGGCGCCAGATCGTTCGTCAGCTCCTGGAAATGGGTTTCCAGATAACGGCGGTTGTACAGGCCTGTAAGACTGTCGGTGACCGCTGCTGTCAGGCTCTTCTCGTACTGGCGGCGGAGATCGTCCTCGATCATCTTGCGGCGTATCTGCGTCCGGGCTCGCGCGGTAAGTTCGTCCTTGTTTACGGGCCGGACAAGATCGTCGTTCACGCCGAGATCGGGCGCCTTCGCCAGGCGCTCGTTGTCGCCCTCGTCCAGCATGACGAGGATAGGACGATGCCGCGTGGCTTCGTTCGAGCGAAGCTGCGAGCAGAAGCGCAACACGTCTTCCCCGTCGACGTGGTCGTCGGCAAGGATCAGGTGAAACCGGCCGTCGGCCGCCTGCGCGGTGGCATCCTCGGCCGTGAAAGCATGCGTCGCGCTGTATCCCTCTTCGGTAAGGGTCTCCACGATGCGGTGACTCGGGCCGTAGTCGTCCGCAAGCAGGAGAACCTGCAGCATGGCGGGATCGATATCGGGGCCGTTCCCGTTGGTCGCCAGGCCGAACTGGGTGAAGGTGGATTCGCGCGCACGCCACTCGTCCATCGCGCGTTTCAGGCGAACGAGCGAGCGGATGCGCGCAAACAGCGCAAGATCGTTGACCGGTTTCGTCAGAAAATCGTCGGCACCGGCCTCCAGCACGCGGACGCGGTCCGAAACCTCGCTCAGCGCCGTAACCATCACGACAGGAATGTGCGCGGTTGCCGGATCTCCCTTGATTCGCGCGCACACTTCGAAACCGTCCATGCCGGGCATCATGACGTCCAGCAGAACGATGTCGGGCATGGACGCCTGAACGATCTCAAGCGCCGTCGCACCGTCGTTTGCGGTGAGCACTTCGTAATATTCGACAAGCAGCTTGGCTTCGAGAAGCCGAACGTTTGCCGCTATATCATCGACAACGAGGACGCGTGCAGACATGAGACCCCTAGCTTAGGCAAGCACCTTCTGGATCGTGTCCAGAAAGCTGTTCACCGAAATCGGTTTCGCGATATACGCCTCGCATCCGCTGCTTCGAATCTTCTCTTCGTCGCCTTTCATCGCAAACGCTGTGACCGCAATGACCGGGATCGACTTGAGCTCGTCGTCGGCCTTGATCCACTTGGTGACCTCCAGCCCCGACACCTCGGGAAGCTGGATATCCATCAGGATCAGGTCGGGATGGTGTTCGCGCGCCAGCTCCAGAGCCTCGCGGCCGTCTTTGGTCTGGAGCGTCGTATAGCCGTGGACCTCCAACAGGTCGTGGAAAAGCCTCATGTTGAGCTCGTTGTCTTCCACGATCAAAATTTTCTTCTGGCTCATCGAAACCCCTGAGGCATCTGACATTGAAATCTTTTTCGTTCTATTCCCGCTTACGGCAGCAATCCGCTTTCCCGGGCGACAACGTGCGATTCCCGTCCATCGGCCGGGCCGAGCCGCATTTCGCCACTCCGAATGGTCGGATAGTGCGGCATATTCGTTAACATTTGGTAATCTTTCGGTTAACCCAGCCAGGGTCAAGCGCATACATTTGTATGTGATGCCCGCGTTCCGGCTGCGCGAGACGGTATTTCCGGAGGCTTCTGACTCATGCGGATCGGCATCGATCTGGGCGGTACGAAGATAGAGGGCATCGCCCTGGATCCGGGCAACGCGGTACTGTTCCGCGACCGTCGGCAATCCCCGGCGGAGAGATATGACGCCATTCTCGACGCGATCGCCGGGCTGATCTCGGACATCGAGACCCGGACCGGCCGCCGCGGCTCGGTCGGAATCGGCATCCCGGGCGCTGTTTCCCCGTCGACCGGGCTGGTCAAGAACGCAAACACCACCTGTCTTATCGGGCAACCGCTGCAACGGGATCTTTCCGAAGCGCTCGGACGCGATGTCCGGATCGCTAACGATGCGGACTGCTTCGCCCTGTCGGAAGCAACGGACGGCGCCGCTGCAGGCGTCGATTCGGTCTTCGGCGTCATTCTGGGCACCGGCGTGGGCGGCGGCCTGGTCATCGGCGGAAATCTGCTGTCGGGGCCGAATGCCATCGCCGGCGAATGGGGCCACAACCCCCTCCCATGGCCCGGCGACGATGAACGGCCAGGCCCGCCCTGCTATTGCGGCAAGGCCGGCTGCATCGAGACTTTCCTGTCCGGCCCGGGCCTGAGCCGGGACCATCGGACGCATTTCGGCGAGGCGCTAGACGCGGCCGCGATCTCGGCCCGCGCAGCGGCGGGCGACGGAAACGCGGCCGAGACCTTGGAACGGTACGCCGACCGGCTCTCTCGGGCACTGGCCTCGGTGATCAACATCATGGACCCCCGGGTCGTCGTCCTCGGCGGCGGACTGAGCAACATCGACCCCTTGTACGAGGCGCTGCCGAGGCTGCTCCCGCAATACGTCTTCTCGGATCGGGTGGAAACGGAGATACGGCGTCCGCGATACGGCGATTCGAGCGGCGTACGCGGCGCGGCCTGGTTGTGGCCGGCGGACGCACGGGATTAGCCGGTACAGGAAGGTTTCTTGCCGACGCGGAGCTTTTCGAGCCGCCCCTCGAGAAGAAAATCGTCGAAACCGATTTTCAGCCGGTCGATCACGCCGTTCGGGAACAGCCTGAAGCCGATCTCGGATTTGGGCTGCGCTTCCGGCGAGTTCTCGCCGAAATAGGCGATCTGCACGTTCCAGACGGCGAGGCCGGCAAGTTCCGGCGGCATGCCGTGTCCGTCGGCCGGCGCTACGGATTTCTTTCCGATCACGGCGTTGACGAGCATCGGCCCTTCGTTCGTCAGCCCGTCGAATACCGATGCGGAGACCACGCCGGGCGCTCCGGCCGCCGCTTCGAGCAGGCGTTTCGTATGACGGACCGGAAACAGCGTATCGGGAGAAAGCGGGAAAGTCTGCGCCTCGGGAGCGGTGAAGATCGCCCGTCCGCCGTCGGCGGATAGCTCGGCCCGCCCTTCCGTTTTTTCCGCTTCCCGGCCGTTCAGGAAGGTCCGGACGAAGAACGAGTACTGGCGCGAATCCGCGGCCTCCCAGGTCGTCGCCTCCGTTCGAAGACGAAGCGGTTCGTTCTCCCTGTAGGCGATTTCGAAGGTCATCAGGTGGTGCATCGTCCACCCCGCGCAGTCGCCCTCCCAGTTGATTACGAGGTCCCCCCGGACGCCGCTGATGCCGCTGCCGCCATGCGCGGCCGCAAGCGTCAGAGAGTAGTGAGCGGCATGCGGTACGAGGCCTGCGCCGAGTGTCGGCATGGCGACGGAAAACAGAAAGATGGCCGCGACGAAAAGCGCGACCGAGCGCCGGGCCGGCACGATTTGCCGGGCAGAATGTGCCTTAAGGCAGTTCCGCCGACGAGGCGCGCGGAAAAAATCCTTCAATTTCAACATACTGGTTTTGGCACGCCGATTGCATTGGTCGGACCGATAGCTTCGATCCAGTGGCAATATGGTGCACGGATGATACTTATGGAACAGGTTTCGGCGTCGCTCGCGGCGGACGACCCCGAACTGATGAATATGATCGGCCTGGTCGCCGGACGGCTGCTTGAGAACATGCCGGAAGGCTCCGCCGGATCCGACATGAGGCGTGAGGCGCTGCTCGAACGCGCGCTGATGTACGCAGCGCAGGCCGAACAGCAGATCGCATCCCAGGCCGAACGGATCGAATATCTCCAGAACCTCTCGCTGACGGACGAGGTCACCGGCCTGTTCAACAGGCGCGGCTTCGACGAGCAGTTGCGGCGCTCGCTCGCAAACGCGCGGCGTTTCGGCCATACCGGCCTTCTGATGTATTGCGACCTCGACGGCTTCAAGAAGGTCAACGACAACCACGGCCATTGCGGCGGCGACGCGGTGCTGCGGCATGTCGCCGAGATCGCGGTGGCCTCCCTTCGCGAAACGGATACCGTTGCGCGCCTCGGCGGCGACGAATTCGCGATGCTACTGACCCGCACCACCTGGGCCGACGGCTCCAAGCGCGCCCGATCGCTGCAGTGGAACATCGAATCGACGCCCTGCCGCTTCCGCAACCGCGACATCCGGATCCGGGTGAGCCTCGGCATGGAGGCATACGGTCCCGACGACACGGCGGAAGAGCTTATCCGCCGCGCGGACATGTCCATGTATTACGTGAAGCGCAAGAAAAAGGGCCCGCTCGGCGACATTGCCGCCGAGTAGATTCGCTACCCGCTCCCGGAAGCTAGGAAGGCTTGGCCGCGGGCGGCAGTGCCACGCGGATCGACAGCTCCCGCAAACGCTCTTCGTCGACGCCGGCAGGTGCGTTCATCATCAGATCCTGAGCCTGCTGGTTCATCGGGAACAGGATCACCTCGCGAATGTTCGGCTCGTCCGCGAGCAGCATCACGATCCGGTCGATGCCGGGCGCGGAGCCTCCGTGCGGCGGTGCGCCGAACTTCAGCGCGTTCAACATGCCGCCGAACCGCGACTCGACCTCTTCCTTCGGATAGCCGGCGATCTCGAACGCCTTGTACATGATCTCGGGGCGATGATTCCGGATCGCGCCGCTCGACAGCTCGATGCCGTTGCAGACGATATCGTACTGGTAGGCAAGGATATCGAGCGGGTTCTGGGACTCAAGCGCCTCAAGCCCGCCCTGCGGCATCGAGAACGGGTTGTGGCT
The DNA here is from genome assembly GCA_038148075.1 of Alphaproteobacteria bacterium. Taxonomy (GTDB): domain Bacteria; phylum Pseudomonadota; class Alphaproteobacteria; order MPNO01; family UBA830; genus JAYQUR01. The sequence continues at coordinate 15,375 of JAYQUR010000014.1, forward strand.
GAACTCGATCTTGCCGGTGTTCTCGTCGAGCTCGTACATCGGATAATCGACGATCCAGCAGAAATCGAAGCGGGACTCGTCGATAAGTTCGAGCTGATTGCCGACCTGGGTGCGGGCGCGGCCGGCGAAGCCGACGAAATCCTTCGGCACGCCGGCGACGAAGAACACCGCATCGCCGTCCTTCAGGCCGAGCGCATCGCGCAGAGCGATCGTCCGTTCTGCGCCGATATTGTTGGCGATCGGGCCCGCGCCCTCGCCGTCGCGGAAGAAGATGTAGCCGAGGCCGGGCTGGCCCTCGTCCTTCTGCGCCCAGGAATTCATCCGGTCGCAGAACGCGCGCGACCCGCCGCCCGGCGCCGGAATTGCCCAGACGCGGACGTTCTCGTCCTTCTCGATCATGCCGGCAAAAACCTTGAAACCGGATCCGCGGAAGGTATCGGTAATGTCGGCCATCTCGATGGGATTGCGCAGGTCGGGCTTGTCGTTGCCGTATTTCTGCATCGAATCCGCATACGTGATTCTGGGGAACGGCGCTGGAGAGACCTTGCGCCCTTCGGCGAATTCCTCGAAGACGCCAACGAGAACCGGTTCGATCGCCGCGAAAACGTCTTCCTGGGTCACGAACGACATCTCGATATCGAGCTGATAGAACTCGCCCGGCGATCGGTCGGCGCGGGCGTCCTCATCGCGAAAGCACGGCGCGATCTGGAAATATTTGTCGAAGCCCGCCACCATGATCAGCTGCTTGAACTGCTGCGGCGCCTGCGGCAACGCATAGAACTGGCCGGGATGCAGACGGCTCGGCACCAGGAAGTCGCGCGCGCCTTCGGGCGACGTCGACGTCAGGATCGGCGTCTGGAATTCTATGAAGCCCTGATCGATCATGCGGCGGCGAATGCTGGAAATGACGGCGCTGCGCAGGATGATGTTGCTGTGGACCTTCTCCCGGCGCAGATCGAGGAAGCGATAGCGCAGACGTACGTCCTCGCCGTAGTCGCGGTCGCTGTTTACCTCGAGCGGCAGCGGTTCGGTGCTGCCCAGCACCTCGCAACTGTCGATCCGTAGTTCGACGTCGCCGGTAGGCAGTTCGCCGTTGCGGGTCTCATCGGAGCGTTTTTCGATCGTGCCGGTCACGCAGATCACGGTCTCCAGCCGGAGCGATTCGACCTGGTCGAAAATCGGCGAATCCGTCTCGATCACGCACTGCGTCAGGCCGAAATGGTCGCGCAGGTCGATGAAAAGCAGGTTGCCGTGGTCCCGCTTGCGGTGAACCCAGCCGGAAAGACGCGCTTCGGTCCCCGCGTCGTCTGCGCGGAGCTGGCCGCAATTATGGGTGCGGTACTGGTGCATGGTCTGGCCTTTGATCGGATAGAGGCGTTGGGCGGGGCCCCGTGGACCCGCCGGACGGGGGGCTTTGTATAGATATCGTCCGTTCGCTTCAAGTTGCGGCGATTTACGTGTATGACATGCGGCATGTCGACTATTGCCGCAACGAATGAGCTCGCGGCCTTCTGCGAGCGCGCGTCCGAGTTCCCCTATATCACCGTCGATACGGAATTCATCAGGGAAAAGACCTACTGGCCGGTTCTTTGCCTTGTCCAGGTAGGCACGCCCGACGAGGCCGTCGCCATAGACGCGCTTGCGAACGGCATCGATCTTGCGCCCCTGTTCGGCCTTCTCGCCGACGAGAACGTGCTGAAGGTTTTTCACGCGGCGCGCCAGGACGTCGAGATATTCGTCAATCTGACCGGCCGGGTGCCGGCGCCGATATTCGATACGCAGATCGCGGCCATGGTGTGCGGCTATGGCGATTCCGTCGGCTATGAGCGGCTGGTCCGCGACCTCGCCCGGAAATCGATCGACAAGACCATGCGGTTCACCGACTGGTCCCGGCGGCCGCTCGGCAAGAAGCAGCTCGATTATGCGCTTGGCGACGTGACGCATCTCCGGAAGATCTACGACAAGCTCTCGCGCCGGCTGGAAGAGAGCGGCCGCGCCGACTGGCTGTCCGAGGAAATGGACACGCTGACCGATGTCGACACCTACGTGATCAGTCCGGACGTCGCGTGGAAACGTCTCAAGACCCGCAGCCGCAAGCCGAAATACCTTGCTGCCGTCCGCGCGCTCGCGGCCTGGCGGGAAATGACCGCGCAAGCCAACAACGTGCCCCGCAACCGGGTGATGAAGGACGAATCGCTGACGGAGATCGCGGCGCACGCTCCCTCCTCCGTCGACGAACTCATGGCGCTCCGCAGCGTCTCGCGCGACCGCATCGGCAAAGACCGCGCCGGGGAACTCGTCGCCGTGCTGGAAGACGTCGGGGCGATGGACCCGGCGGATTATCCCGTCCCGCCGGAAGAACTGCCGAACGGCGCCGACGCCGGGCCGTCCATCGAGCTTCTCAAGGTCCTGCTGAAGCTCAAGTGCGACGAGCACAAGGTCGCCCAGAAACTGATCGCGTCGTCGAGCGAGATCGAGGCGATCGCCGTGGACGACAATGCGAAGGTCCGCACGCTCCACGGCTGGCGTCGCGAGGTCTACGGAGCGGACGCGATCCGCCTCAAGCGCGGCGAAATCGCGCTGACGGCGGACGGCGCCCGCATCCGCGTCATCGAAACTCCGAATTAAACTACGACCTATTTAATCTTCGTTTGACAACCCCCTTCCGGCCCATACAATCAGTACACTGAACAAACGGCGGGAGAGACGCGTGCGCGAAGAAGGCGAACGGATCGTCGTCATCGGCGGCGGATATGCCGGGCTAACCGCCGCCGCGCGGATCGGCGAGGCGGGACGCGCGCGCAGTCTCACGCTCGTCGATGCCAAGGCGCAATTCGTCGAACGCATAAGGCTCCACGAAATCGCCGCCGGCAGCGTCCCCCGGGATCTGGACTATGCGGCATTCATGGCCGCACGCGGCGGCGCGTTCGTTCAGGGCCGCGCGACCTCCATCGATCCCGAAACGCGACAGGTAACCGTCATTGGGGCCGACGGGCGAAAGCAGGTTCTGGAATACGACCGGCTCGTCTACGCACCGGGCAGCTCGACCGACAAAGGGGTCGTCCCCGGCGCCGACGCCTTCGCGGTACGCCTGGATACGGTCGAAGAATGCCGGGCTTTGTTCGATCGGCTTTCGCCCGGCCGCGACATCCTGATCGTGGGCGGCGGCCTGACGGCGATCGAAGCGGCCTGCGAATTCGCGGAAAGGATTGCCGGGCTTTCGATCACGCTGGCCGCAGGCCGCGCCTTCGGTCCGTCGCCGGAACCCGGCGGGCTGTCGCAGGCCGGTTTCGATCACGTCGTCGCTACTCTCGAACGGCTCGGCGTCCGCATCCTCTCCGGAACGCGCGTCGCAGCCCTCGAAGACGGTGCGGCAAGGCTGGAGAACGGCGAGGCCCTCCCGTTCGACGAATGTATCTGGGCGGCAGGTTTCCGCGTTTCTTCACTCGCCCGCGACTCGGGACTGGCGGTGAACGATAGCGGACAGGTCCTGACGGACGCATTACTGCGCTCGGTCAGCCATCCGGAAATCCTGTCCGTCGGCGACGCCGCCGAAGTCGTCGCCGTACCGGGCGGCATCTGCCGGATGAGCTGCGCCGCAGGGCGGCCGATGGGGGAACGCGCCGCGGGCACGGTCCTCGGCGACGAACGCCCTTTCGACTTCGGATACAGCTTCCGCTGCGTCAGCCTGGGTCGCGAGGACGGCCTCATCCAGTTCGTGGACGAAACCGACCGGCCGCGCCCCGTAGTGTGGACGGGCGACCGCGCAGCCCGCTGGAAGGAATATATCTGCCGCCGCACGCTCGCCGGGGTGGGCTTCGACGACAATCTCGGCCCGCCGCCCGACGAACCGCCGCAATTCTAGAGAAACCGGGAGCGCCCGGGGCCGGCGATTCAGCCGTTGAGAACCTGCCGCACCAGCGGAACTGTAACCGCGCGCCGTTCGGCGAGCGACGCACGGTTCAGATCCGCAACCAGCTTGCGCGCCGCCGCGAACGAACGCTCCGTCCGCTCGACAATATATCGCAGGACGTCCGGTTCGATCTCGAGATGCTGATCCGAAAGCATCTTGAGCACGACCGCGCCCATCAGCGCGTCGTCAGGCGACTGAATCGAGACATTCGGAACGGCGACGAGGCGCGAAACCAGGTCGCGCAAGCGGCCCGTCCAGCGCGCCGGAGGAATGCGGGCCGTGAACAGGACCGTACCGCCGGCGGCGCGAACGGCATTGTAGAGGTGGAAGAGATCGGCATCGTCGCTCATGCGGTCCACGTCGTCGACCAGGACGTTCACCGCCTGCGGCAGGTCGGACAGATCGACGCCGTCTGCGAACTCGACGGCGGAAGCCGCCCGCTTCCATACCATCCCGAGATGCGTCTTGCCGCATCCCGCGGGACCGGTCAGCACCATGGCCCCGCCGGGCCAGTCGGGCCATGCATCGATCCAGCGGACGGCATCCTCGTTGCAGGCGGAAACGAGAAAATCCGAGCGGCCGGTCGCTTCCCGAATGCGAAGATCGAGCGCGAGCTGGGACTTGCGGAAGGTCATCGGATCGTAGGGGTGGTG
>JAYQUR010000015.1:0-19908 GCA_038148075.1 Alphaproteobacteria bacterium
AACGATGACAATTACATTCCGTACTTGGCGGTAACGCCGACGAACGTTGTCATAGCTGTTGTGGAAGACGACAACCAACTATTGATTTGGGAGGGGAGCGGCACTCCTAAGAAAATCACGATCAGCGACCGCCGCAGCTATATCTCTGCGCTGTACGTGACACGCGACGGCGTTGTCGTCGTTGGCACCGACGACGGCAACTTGCGCTGGCTGGACCAATCATGGAAACCCATCGGGTCGCCTGTTCCCGCACATAAAGGCGGCGTTTGGGCGCTCGCGGAAAACCCGAACGGCGATATCCTGTCCGGTGGTGACGACGGCTTCGTTCGGAAATGGAGCAAATCTGCCGGGGAACTGTCTAGTTTCCCAGCGGGGCACAGATTGCCGCCGACGGCAATTGCGGTGTCGGCTTCCGGTCGAATTGTGACTGGCGGTCGGGACGGCACTATCCGCTTCTGGAAATCCGACGGTCAGCTAGACAAAGAATCCGAGAGTGGACATGACGGCGCGGTTACGGTGCTCCGGTTTGCAAAGAATGGAGATGTTCTCTCTGGAGGAGGCGAAGGTAGAATTTTTCGCTGGGACAACGACGCGCAGCAAACTGGCGAGCCGCTGACCCGACAGCGGCGTCAAATAACGGTCCCCTCGTCGAAAAAGTTTGGGACGGCGGTCGCTACGCAAACTGCTCGCAGTACATTGAGCAGTACATTTATCGGAGCCGCCATATCGGCGGTGGCAGCGAATCCGGAAATTTTTACGTTTCGCGGGCGCCCTAGCGTTAGCGCCCTGGGATTTTCGGAAGAGGGGGGGGGGCGCCGCAGGGTATTCAGATGGCCGGATTTTGCGCTGGAATGACGACGGGAATCCCCTCGGACCAGAACTTGTCGGGCATCAAGGCGCGGTTCACGCAATTGCGACTGCATCGGACGGACGCGTTATTTCCGCCGGAAACGATTCCACTGTTAGGTTTTGGGCCCCTGATGGCGAATTGGCCTACACGACGGCAATTAGGAACACCCAAGGCCTGTATTCGATCGCGGTACATAACGACGGTTCGATTGTAGCGGGCGGTATTGACGGAAAGCTCTATTTTCTTACCAACGATGGAACTTTGCGGTTTGCGACAACTCGGAGCCACGCGATCACCGGCGCTCCTGCAAATCGGCCCAACAAAGCTCCTGTATACGATCTTGCTGTGACGACCGGCGGCGCAACTATTTCGAGCGGCGATGACGGCAGCTTGCGTGTTTGGAACGCGGCCGGCGGATTGATCGACGTTCCACCGATTTCCGGGCGGAGATTCTGGATTACCGCGAGGCCGAACAACGAGTTTTACGTCTATACGGAAACCGAAATTCTGAAGATGCGCTTTCAGAGCGCTCCGACCGTTCCGAAACCTATCGCCGATACCAACGGCACGCTTCCCCGTGAGGCGGGACGAGATAGTTACGAGAGCGTCGCGTCGCACGTGCAGCAATTTATAGACAAGTGGTTGCTGCATCTAAACAATGCACACCAAGAGAGCGATCTAGCCAGTTACAAAGAAAGACTCGAGGCGATTTACGCAGTTTGGCAAAATGCGAATGAGAATATAAAATTATTGATCAAAAATAGGCCGAGTATTGTTCCCAATTTATTTGGCGGAGAGGTGAAGGTATCCCAAGCAGAATCGAGCGCCAATCCGTGGGCTAGTCGCGTATTTATCACCACGCAATCGACGCGCTTCGGGCTTTTGGTTCTATTGCTTTACCTGGTCCAAATATTTTTGAGCAACTACCGTTACAATAGCCGTGTCGCGTCATTCTATTGGGCGCGTCACAACGCATGCCGTGTAGCAATAGAAAAAGGCTTAAACGTTGAAGACCTCGCCACGATAAGTGATACGTTCTCTCCTGACTCCGTCGATTTCTCCCGAGTTGGTACGAACAACAACCCCGGGCAACAAATGGTTCAACTATTCAGTCGGTTGACCGGCGGACGATAGTCCAAAAACTTGTGGTGGGAGTCGGCTCCACGCCGCCCCGAACCCCAGCGCATCGCGGACCGCGCGGCGCAACTCATCGAGACCGGGATTGCGCTCGCCCGGCGGCGCATCTTGCTGGTGGACGAAGTTCAGCCGCAGGCGGCCGTCGCGGCCGAAGACGTAGACCGTCGGGATGCGGGCGACGTCGCCGAACAGCCTGGCGGTCTCCGCCGTTCCCTTCACCACCGAGAAGACCGGCTTGTGCCGCGCGAGGAATCGTTCGAGGCGCTTGCCGTCGTCCTTGAACGTGCCGAATTCCTCGTGGAGGTTCACCGCGACGATGGCGAGGCCGTCCGAGGCATGATCGAGCTGCAGCAGTTTCATGTGCTCGAATTCGGTGTTGCAGGGCGGGCACCAGCTCGCGAAGAAGGAGACGAGGACGGGACGGCCCTGAAGCTGGGCCGCGTCGAGCGGGCGGCCGTCGATTGCGGCAAGTTCCGCGAGGTGCGCGATTCGGGCCGCATCGAGGCGGACATCCTCGGCCGCCGCCGCAGAAATGCCTGCCCCCGCCAGCGCGCAAGCCGCTCCGAGGGTCCGCAAAATGCCTTTAAATCGCCTCATTCCGCCCCGATATTAGGCCGAACGCAAAACAGTCTGGAGTATTTCATGCGTCGTATCACGTTTCCCGCGATCTTTTCCGCCGCCCTTGCCGGTTTCCTCGCCGCCGCCGCGCCCGCCTCGGCGCAGCTCAGCGATATCCTGCTCGGCCCGAAAACGCTGATCGATCGCGCGATCGAGGCGCGTTCCTCGTCCGATATCGCGCGCGACAACGCGATCGTCATCGACGTGAACAAGGTCATGGCCGAACTCGGCACCATCCGGGCCTCGACCGAGATCTACGAGCAGCACCTTCTGATCACCGGCATGTTCAACGACATCGACACGTTCCGGAAGTTCGAGCGCGGCGTGAAGGCCATTGAGGGCGTGAAGAAGCTCTACTGGCATGTCACGTTCATGACCGAACAGGCGGAGGACGAGGCGAAAAAGGCGGGCACGCTGATGGACTGGGCCGACGTGATCATGTTCGAGAAGAAGGCGCAGGCGCGGCTGATCGGAACCAAGGGCGTCGCCGACGTGAATTTCCGCGTGCGCGCCGACGCGTTCGGCAATCTCTATCTGCTCGGGCGCGCCCGCTCGCGCGGCGAACTCAACAAGGCGCTCGGGCGCGTCAAGGATGGCGATGGCGTGAAGCAGGTCTTCAACTACGCGTTCGTCCGGTCCTGACATGACGGCGCGGCACCGGTTCGCGGCGTCGGCGATTCTGGCCGGCGTCGCGATGGCCCTGTCGGCAGGGCACGAGGTATCCGCGCAAGCCAAGAAGCCGGCGCCCGTCGTGACGCAGCCGGGACCGCACCAGCAGTGCGCGATCAAGATCGCGAACATCGCCCGAAGCCTCGGTCTTTCCCGCAAATACGCCAACGAGAAATCGGTGCGGGCGGCCTGCGAACGCACCGGCAACAACCAGCTTGCCGCCGGGCGGCTGTATCTTTCCGCGGTGGTCGGCGCGACAAAGGCCGAACACCGTGCGGCTTCGGAAGCCGCGGCGCAGCGCTGCGTCGGGCGCGTCGGTCTGGTGATCGCCACGCTCGGCGTTACCGGCAAGCAGGCCGATCCGGCCGGATTTCACCGGGGTTGCGTCCGCGCCCGCGGTCAGGCATCCGTCGCGGCGCGCGATCTCCTGATCGAATTCTCGCGCTAGCGGCTCAGTCCGGGTCGCTCGACTTCAGGATGTCGCGCACGTAGTTCAGCGCGGATTGCCGCAGGTCGCCGCGAGACGGCATGCCTTCGGCGTCGAGCCGTTCGTCGAGTACTTCGTCGTAATAATCGATCAGCGCGCGATACAGACGCCGGCGGCGCTTCGGCAGATCCGTCGTCATGAGCATCACGCGCAAGCGGTCGCACAACGCCGCGACGTCCTGCGGGTTCCGCTGCCAGGCGATCCGGCGGATTTCGTCGATCGCGGCGAAATCCCGGTCGACCTGTCCTTCATTGATCTAGGGGTCGTTCACTTCGGCAACTCCGAAGGGCAGGCGAGCTTGAGGAGGTGGCGGTTTCCGCTGTCGATCATGAAACGCCCGCGCAGAAAGTTGCGTCCGACGAGCAGCCCGTGATTGAAGCCGGTTCTGTTCGACAGGTTCACGTCCACCGGGGCGGAAATTCCGCCGACGCAGACCGTAAGCTTAACGACGGGCCGCACGATTGGCGGACCCGTCATGTCGCGCGTGCGCGAGACACGGGCCACGGGCATTTCGAAGGCGCGCTGCGTTCCGTCGTCGCCCTTTAGCCGGAAGGTGACCCAGTCCGCGCCGTCGCGTTTGAAAAGCTGGATCCCGGTCGCATGAACGGACGTCGTCCGCGCCCCGCTGTCGAGCTTTGCGGAATAGACGAGCCCGCCGGGATAGAGGGATGCGTACTCGACCCATCCCGCGGGCTGAACGCCGTTCGACCGGGCCGGCGCGGCGGCGACGACGCAGAGGGCGACGGCAGCCCCGGCGAGCTTTCGGACTTCTATTGCGCTCATTCGCTTATTTTCGCATCGGTCCGCGTTTCGTAGAATAGGAAATCGCTTGTTCCGGCGGTGTTCCGTTTGCGCCGCCGCATCGTTCCGGGGAGGGCTTCATGAACGATACCGCCGCACCAGAGGAAGCAGCGCCCGCAGCCGCCGCAGCAAACGAGGTTGCGCTGATCGACGCATATCGCTTCGACGGCGACGGCAACGCGATCGCGCTCTCATGGGATCGGATCGACGGGCCCTTCGATGGCGACGGTTTCACCTGGATACATCTCCAGCGCACCGCCGAGGACACGAAGACTTTCCTGTACGAGCGTAGCGGGCTTCCCGAACTCGTCTGCGACGCTCTGCTCGCTGCCGACAGCCGGCCGCGCACAACCGCGTTCGACGAAGGCCTCATGGTCGACATCCGGGGCGTCAACATGAACCCCGGCGAAAACCATGAAGACATGGTCTCGCTTCGCGTCTGGTGCGAGGGCAATCGCGTGATCTCGGTCCGCCGCCGCCGGCTGATGGCCGTCGACGACGTGCGCGAGGCTATCCGGCGCAAACGCCCGCCGCACAGCGCGGCGGCGCTGCTGATCATGCTCGCCGACGGCCTGACCGTGCGGATGGGCAATGTAATCGTCGAGCTCGAGGAACGGGTCGACGATCTGGAAGACTCGGTCGTGGAGGCGCAGAGCCACGAGCTGCGGCTGGCGCTGAGCGCCGTGCGCCGCGAAGCGATCGGGCTGCGCCGTTTCATCGGTCCCAACCGCGAGGCGATCCAGCGGCTGGTCAACGATCCGGCCGACTGGATGGACCAGCGCGACCGCATGCAGCTGCGCGAGGTTGCGGACAAGATCACGCGCTACGTCGAAGAGCTCGATGCCGCCCGCGAACGCGCCGCCGTCGTCCAGGACGAGCTGTCGAGCCGGCTTGCCGAGCGCCTCAACAACAACACCTATGTCCTGTCGGTTATCGCCGCGATCTTCCTGCCGCTCGGTCTTCTGACCGGCCTGCTCGGGATCAATGTCGGCGGCATGCCAGGCGCCGAGAACAAGACCGCCTTCTGGGCCGTCACTGTCGGCCTCGTCTTCGTCGGGTTCGTCGAATACTGGCTTCTGCGCCGGCTGAAGTGGATCTGACGGCACTGGAATAGCCCTTCCGGATCACCACATATAGAGGGGCGCGAAGGCGTTTTCCCCATATGTGAGCCTACGAAACGGAAAGGAGCGGAACGTGGCCACGGTAGCGACCGATTTATACGAGGTGCTCGGCGTTGCGCGCGACGCGACCGAGGAGGCGATCCGCAAGGCGTATCGCGGGCTTGCGAAAAAGCATCATCCCGACCTGAATCCCGGCGACGCGGCCGCCGAGGAGACGTTCAAGCGCGTCCAGCGGGCGTACGACATTCTTTCTGACGCTGAAAAGCGCCGTCAGTACGATGCCGGCGAAATCGACGCCGAGGGCAACGAGACGCCGCGCAAATACTATCGCGAATATGCCGGCGCCGACGGCGCGGACGCCTACGGCAACGCCGCCGGCTTCGAAGATTTCGGCGACATCTTTGCCGACCTGTTCCGGCAGCGTGGCCGGGGCGGGCAGGGCGAGAACGTGCATGTCCGAATGCGCGGCCACGACGTGCGCTACACGATGGAGGTTCCCTTCGCCGAGGCGGTGAATGGAGCGAAAAAGCGCGTCACGATGCCGGACGGACAGGCGCTCGACATCTCGATCCCCGTCGGCGTGCGCGACGGGCAGGTCCTGCGGCTGCGCGGCAAGGGAGGCCCGGGTCTCGGCGGCGCCGAGGCGGGCGATGCCTATGTCACGGTTCACGTTCTTCCGCACGCGCGTTTCCGCCGCGAGGGCAACGACATCCACGTAGAGGTGCCGGTTGCGATCGACGAGGCGGTGCTCGGTGCGAAGATCCGCGTCCCCACGGTCGCGGGCGCGGTAACGATGACGGTCCCCGCGGGCTCTAACGACGGAAGCACGCTCCGGCTCCGCGGCAAGGGCGTGCCTGCGGCTGGCGGCGGTACGGCCGGGGACCAGATCGTGACGCTCCGCATCGTGCTGCCGAAGGAACCGGACGACGAGCTCAAGGCCTTCCTCGAAGGCTGGCGCAAGGACAATGCGTACGATCCGCGCGCGGGCATGGAGGGCGGCCGATGATCGACGAGACCGAACTTCTGAGGACGATGCGCGAGCTGCGGCGCGAGACCCTGCATGTCTGGATCGAGCGGGGGTGGCTCTCGCCGGTTCGTGAGGACGGGGATTTCCGATTCCGCGACATCGACGTGGCGCGCGCTCGCCTGATCGAGGAATTCCGCCGCGACCTCGCGCTCGGCGACGATGCGCTCGATGTCGTGCTTCCGCTGATCGACCAGTTGCACGGACTGCGGCGCGAACTCCGGCGTATGGCGGAGGCGGTCAGCGCGGAGCCTGACGAGGTCAGGCAGCGGATCGCTGCGGCTCTTCGGCGATAGGCATACTCGACCTTCCCCGGTCGGCGGTTCATACTCCGTTCGGATACGAACGATAATCGACGGGAACAGGGAGGAAACCATGCCCCGCAGTACGGACCGGATACTCGTGAGCCATGTCGGCAGCCTGCCGCGGCCGCACGACCTGCTGCACATGATGAAGGCGCGTCTCACGGGCGAGGGGGACGTTCCGGACGAGGCGGTCTATCAGAAACGAGTGACCGATGCCGTGGCCGAGATCGTGAAGAAGCAGGCCGACGCGGGCATCGACATCGTGACCGACGGCGAGACGTCCAAGGCCGGTTTCTTTGTCTATGCGGAGCAGCGCCTGTCCGGACTCGAATCCCGGCCTCATATCAAATACGAGCTGTATACGCAGGAGCAGGGAGCGTTTCCGGAGTACTACGCCGACTACATGGCGAAGCGCATGCTCGGCGGTAACGTCGCGCCCGTGATCCCGCTTTATGCCGTCGGCCCGATCGAATACACCGGCCACGAGGCCGTGCAGCAGGATATTGCCAACCTGAAGGCGGCGACCGCGAATATCGACTGCACCGATGTCTTCATGCCGTCGACCGCGCCGAGCGGTATCGGCTGGAACGAATATTACGAGAGCGAGGAAGCGTTCTTCTTCGCGGTCGGCGAGGCGATGCGGTCCGAGTACAAGGCGATCCTCGACGCGGGGTTCGAACTGCAGGTCGACGACCCGTTCCTGTCCGACATCTTCGGCGACCCGAAGCTCGACGAGAAGGGCAAGATCCGCAAGGCGGATATCTATGTCGAGAGCATCAATCACGCGCTGCGCGGACTGCCCGAGGACCGTATCCGTTTCCACACCTGTTACGGCATCAATGAAGGCCCGCGCATCTTCGAATGCCAGCTCGGCGACGTGATCGAACACATTTACCGGATCAACGCCTATCTCTACTCGTTCGAGGCGGCCAACCCGCGGCACGAGCACGACTACCACGTCTTCGAGAACCACAAGCTGGCCGACGGAAAGGTGATCATGCCGGGCGTGATTACGCATGCCAGCAATATCGTCGAACATCCCGAGCTGATCGCCGAATGGCTGATCCGGTTTGCGAACCTCGTGGGCCGGGAAAGCGTGATCGCCGGCGCCGACTGCGGGTTCTCCTCGCAGGCGTGCCTCCATACGGAGGTTCACCCGACCGTCATCTGGGCCAAGTTCGCGGCGATGGCGGAGGGAGCGAGGATCGCGAGCCGGAAGCTCTGGTAGCGCCGATTTCGGTTCGCAACGGGGCGATTCGCACGCTCTTAACGATCGTCTGACATGATGTCTCGCGCACGGGAAAGTACCTGTGCGGGAGACGGCGACGATGGACTACATATTCGCGCTGCTGGCCTCGCCGGAGGCCTGGGCGGCGCTGGCGACGCTTGTCGTGCTCGAGATCGTTCTCGGGATCGACAACCTGATTTTCATATCGATCCTGACCAATCGCCTGCCGGAGGCGGATCGGCCCCGCGCGCGGCGGGTCGGGATCAGCGCTGCGCTCGTTCTGCGGCTGGCGCTTCTGAGCCTGCTTTTCCTGATGGTTCACATGACGGAATCCGTGTTCGACGTGTTCGGGCAGGGTTTTTCGTGGCGCGATCTGATCCTGATCGCGGGCGGCCTTTTCCTCGTGTGGAAGGCGACGACCGAAATCCATCACAACGTCGATCCATCGTCGGAAGAGGAGGAGGCGTCGGCCGGTCGCGCGGCCGGATTGGCGTTCACCGCCGCGATCGTGCAGATCCTTGCGCTCGATATCGTCTTTTCGATCGACAGCATCCTCACCGCCGTCGGAATGACCGACGATCTGCCGATCATGTTCGCCGCCGTCATCATTTCGGTGGGGGCGATGCTGTTCGCGGCAACGCCGCTCGCGAACTTCATAAACGCCAACCCGACGGTCGTGATGCTCGCCCTCGGCTTCCTGCTGATGATCGGCATGGTACTGATCGCCGAAGGCTTCGGTGCGCATGTCGACAAGGGCTATATCTATGCCGCGATGGCATTCTCGGCTCTGGTAGAGGGGCTTAACATGCTGCGGCGGCGCAACCGGCGGATCGCACGCGCGCGCGCCGGAGGTTGAGGCGTGCTGTGTCGCGCCGACGGGAGCACGGAGAGCGACGCATTTGACCGGGCTGGAACAGGCGCTTCTCTATTCGGCCGTCGCCGGCGCGACCATACCGGTCGGCGGGTTTCTCGCGCGTGTCGAACGGATTCGTCCGCTATGGCTCGAACGCGAAATGCGCCACACCGTCATTGCCTTCGGCGGCGGCGTCCTTCTGGCGGCGATCGCTCTCGTGCTCGTGCCCGAGGGCGCGGCAGCGCTGCCGATCTGGGCGACGCTGTCGGCGTTCGGTGTGGGCGGCGTCGTGTTTTTCCTGATTGAACGGCTGATCGAAAAACGCGGCGGGGAGGGTGCCCAGTTTCTGGCGATGCTTCTGGATTTCGTGCCCGAGTCCATGGCGCTCGGGGCCATGCTGGCGACCGAGAAGGCGGCCGGTGTCCTGTTGGCGTTTCTGATCGCCTTGCAGAACCTGCCCGAGGGGTTCAACGCCTATCGGGAAATTCTCGCCATCGGAAAGGTCCGGCCGCGAACGCTGATCCTGTCTTTCTGCGCGTTGGCGCTGCTCGGCCCGTTCGCCGCGTGGATCGGTTTCGAAATTCTTCGCGATGCGCCCGCGGCGCTCGGCGCGCTGATGTTGTTCGCCGCCGGCGGCATCCTGTACCTGACGTTCGGCACCATCGCGCCGCAGGCCAGGCTCGAACGCCACTGGGCGCCGCCGCTCGGCGCGGTCGGCGGATTCATGCTCGGCATGCTCGGCAACGCGCTGGTGGCCTGACGGCCTCCCTAGGCTGCGCCCGCCAGGATCTTCGATCCGAAATTCGCCTTTGCGAAGGCGATCCGGTCGTCGACCGCCTTGAGCGCGTCTCGATGGGCGACCACGGCCTCAAGGCGCTTGCCGAGGCCTTCGCGATTGGCGATCTGGATGTTGAGCCCGGGGCGCGCGTTCAGTTCCAGGATCAGCGGGCCGCGCTCGGCGTCGAGGACGAGGTCGATCCCCTGATAGCCGAGGTCGGTCATCTCGTACGAGCGAGCCGCTATGTCGAGCAGCCGGTCCCAGTTGGGAATCTGGACGCCGGAGACCGGGTTTTGCGTGTCGGGATGCTCGGTCACGACGGAATTCTTCCAGACCGCGGTGAGCGTCCGGCCGGTCGGGATGTCGATGCCCGCGCCGATGGCGCCCTGATGCAGGTTCGCCTTCCCCCCGGACATCCGCGTCGGGAGGCGGACCATCGCCATGACTGGCACGCCGAGAAAGACGATGATCCGGACGTCGGGCACGCCCCGGAAGGCGATTTTCTCGAACACCGAATCGAACTTAACGCGGTACTCGATGATCGCCTTGTCGTTCTGGCCGCCGAGCGAATAGATGCCGGACAGGATGTTGGACACGTGGAAGGTCATTTCGTCTTCGCTCATCAACGTGCCGGCAGCCGTGCGGTAGAGTCCGGCCGATCTGCCCGTGACGACGACGATACCCTCACCCTGGCTGCCCTGCGCCGGCTTGACGACGAAATCCTCGTGGGCCTTCAGGATTTCGGGAACCCTTGCGACCTGCGCCTGGATTTCGATCAGCCCGTAGAGATCCGGTACCGCCGCGCCTGCCTTCCGAGCGAGTTCCTTCGTCAGCACCTTGTCGTCGACGAGGGGGTAATTGCGGCGCTCGTTGTAGGGCAGCAGATAGACGGCGTTCCGGTGATTGATGCCGAGGACGCCGGCCTCCCGGAGCTTCTTCGCCAGTCCGAACATCAGCCGTTCCCCGCCAGCACCTTGAAGCGCTTCAGTTCGACCAGCCTGTAGCCCGAGTAGCGGCCGAGCAGCAGGCAGAAAGCCAGGACGATGAACAGCGATTCCGGGAAGACGAACAAGAAGTGCTGAACCGCGGTGATATTCATCACCAGATAGCAGGCCACGGCGACCGCGAGGCTGCTGAAGCCCTGCTGCATGGCTTCCCTGGGGCCGCGCTCGTCCCATACGACCGTCATGCGCTCGATGGTCATCGACAGGATGACGATCGGGAACAGCGCCACCGAGAGCCCCCGGTCGAAGCCGAACTTGTGCGAGACGATGCTCACCGCCGCCATGATGATGATCACGACCATCACGACCGCGGCGAGGCGCGGGACGAGCAGCAGCTTCAATTGCTCCAGATAGAGCCGGACCAGCAGGCCGACACCGACGACGAAGCTGAACATGATCACGCCGCCCACGAGCTGCGTTTCGCGGAACGCCAGTGCGATCAGAACCGGCATGAAGGTGCCGAACGTCTTGATGCCGATCACGTTGCGCAGCACGACGAGAAACAGGATTCCGAGCGGTACGACCAGCAGGATCCGGAACACCTCCTGCGTTTGAAGCGGCAGTCCGAACAGAGAGAACTCCACGAGCTTCTCGTTCACCGCGTTTGCGCGTTCGAGCGCCGTTCGAAGCGTGAAGGCGTAGACGCGCCGGACGGCGACCGCGACTTCCGCGTCGGCGGCGCCGTCGACGGTCAGAAACCCGTTGTTGCCGCGCCACCACGGCAAGTGATTGTCCGGCACCTTGAGTGCGCCGCTATCGGGATCGAAGGGTACCCATGTGCCGTCGCGCCAGAACTCGATCCAGTGGGAGAACCGGGCGTCGCGCCGGTCGGGGTCGAGGCGCAGTCCATGGACGGCGCGCGCCGGTATGTTCGCGTCTCCCAGAACGCGGACCGCGATGTCCGCAACCCGTCGGCTGTTCGGGGTAGGCCCCAGCAGGGCCGCCGCTTCCCGGCCTGCGGGCGGCGCGGCGAGTTCGCGCATCAGCAATTGAACGAAGCTCTCGGAACCTGCCGCCTGGGATTCCAGCCGGCGGACAATGGCTTCCGACGCGGCGGCGCGTGCGCCGGAGAACCCTGACCGTTGCAGGGGTGGGTTGTCGTCGGACGCCGCCGCGGTGCGGTCCAGGATGCGATGCACGACGGCGCTGTAGTATAGCGCTTCGGGTCCATTGGCGCGGCTGACCGTAAAGGTCGCGATGCGGTTGAGCGTCGGCTTCGCCGTGGTGAGGCCGAAGCCGGGCGCAACGAAACTTTCCGAAACGACCGCGTAGGGGCCTTCGCTCTGCAATGTCGGAATCTGGGCCTTGACCGACTTGTCCTGCGCATCGAACGCGACGCGTGCTTCGATCCGCCACGTTTCCGACGTCTGATCGGGCAAGGCAGGAAAACCTAGCACCAGAAGCCGGTACCCCGTCATCAGCGCGCCGATGGCGACGAGGATGGCGCACAGGATATAGAGATGGCGGTTGTTCATTGAGCGATGTCCTTCGCTGCGGGACAATCCGTCCTCAGGATATTGCGCCGCGCCGAATCGACGGAATAGGCTCCGGCGAGATACCGGCGCCCGATCAGGAGCGCGTAGTTGAAGTTGGTGCGGTCCTGCAGATTGACCTGCGTCTGACGCACGAGATTGCCCACGCAGACCGTCATCAGGACCACCGGCCGACCGGTCGATTCCCGGCCGCGCTCCTTGACGCACGAGATCCGGTGGAGCGGGCGGGAGAGCGTCTGCCGGCTGCCGTCAGGAAGCTGAATCGTGAACTCGACGATGTCCTTTCCCTGCCGAGAGTCGATCTTGTACGACAGCACGCCGAGCGACGTCGTGCGGGCGCCGGTATCGAGCTTCGCCTTCAGCTTGATGCTGCCGGGGTAAATCGTCGCCGTTTCGATGACGCCGGCATGGGGCGGGCCAGGATCGGGACTGCCGGTCGCCGTCTGCGCCGACGCCGACGCGGCAGCGCAGGCGGCGATGGCGAAAAACGCGCTGAAGAATTTCCACATGATACGCTTCCGGGCCCCTGTCGCTCCGGATACTAGGGCAGGGCGGACGGACTACGGAAGCTCCTAAGTTGACGGACTCCGACGTTTGCCGCGTCGCGAGACAGTGCCCGATTTCTGCTCGACCTCGTAATTCACGGCGACCATCCAGTCCAGATAGTCCGGCTGGATCGTCTTGAGCGCCTGCAGCAGCTCCGCGCGGAACGCCGTTTCCAGCGGTGCGCCGCGGCCCGGCCAGATGCGGAATTTGACGCGCAGGATTTCACGGGATGCGGCCGTCGATATCCGGCCCTCGAAGTCCGGCGGCGTCCGGAGGATACCGGGATATTGCTCGTAGGCGGCGGCAACGATGTGCCGGACGCTTTGCTCCATGGCTGCCGCTTTCTCCGGATCGGCGTCCAGCGAGACGTCGACGATGCAACGCACATACCCGCGCGGATAGGAAACGATGTTGGTGATGGTCCGGTTGGGAATGATGACCTCGGCGCCGAACGAATTCTCCAGTACCGTGAAGCGCATGCCGAAGCGGCGGACGATGCCCACCTGGCCGCCGATCTCGACCATGTCGCCGAGATCGAACAGATCGGCGAACAGGATGGTTACCCCGGTCACCACGTCCTGGACGATCGATTGGGAACCGAACGCGACGGCGAGGCCGATGACGGATGCGCTCGCGATATAAGCCGACACCGGGACCCTGAACTCGGCAAGCGCAAAGCCGACGGCGC
Organism: Alphaproteobacteria bacterium; assembly: GCA_038148075.1. Classification (GTDB taxonomy): domain Bacteria; phylum Pseudomonadota; class Alphaproteobacteria; order MPNO01; family UBA830; genus JAYQUR01. Next base: position 13,603 of record JAYQUR010000015.1, read on the forward strand.
CGCAGTAGAGGGCGAAGACCGCGATGCTCGAGATCAGGCTCGCCAGCGTCTTTACCTTGGAAATCGACCGCGGATGATCGGTATCGATGATGTGGCCGCCGACCCGGCGCACGGCGACGACGAGAAAATGCGCAACGATGGCCACGACGACGGCAGCGATGACAGGCGAGCGGGTTCCGAATTGCGTGAGGTCTTCCACGTGCGTGCGTCGACATTGTTTCGATGGTCGATCATGGCGCGCAGGTTCGTGCATGTCACCCTTTGCCAGCCGCGGGCGATTCCGCTAAACGGGCGCAATGACGGATGCGAACGCAAATCCTTCGGTCGTCGCGCTGGTCGGCCTATCGGGCGTCGGGAAATCGAAAGCGGTAGAGCTAATCGGCAAGATGCGCGATTTCGAGACGGTCTATTTCGGCGGTGTCGTGCTCGCCGAATTGAAGGCGCGCGGACTCGATCATACGCCGGCGGCGGAGGCCGACGTGCGCGAAAGCCTGCGCGCGGAATTCGGCATGGCCGCCATGGCGCTGAAGTCCCTGCCGTCGATCGAGGCGGCGCTTGCGGCGGGTCGCGACGTGCTGATCGACGGGCTGTACAGCTATGCCGAGCTGAAGGTGCTGCGTGAAAAGCTTGGCGAACGGCTTCGGCTGATTGCGATCCATGCGCGCAAGAGCGTGCGCGCCGAACGGCTGGCCGGGCGCCCCGTGCGGCCGCTTACCGCCGAGGAGATGGCCGAACGCGACAGGCGGGAGATCGACAACGTCGAGAAGGCGCAACCGATCGCGCTCGCCGACTTTCATGTCGTGAACGACGGTTCCGAAGAAATGCTGGCCGACGCGCTCGGCGGCTGTCTCGGGGAAATTTTCGGCGGTTGAGCCGCAATTTTTGCGGCGCTCAGACGAAGCCGTGCCGGAGGGTGATCCAGAGTTTGCGGGCGATAGAGATGCCCGGGTCGTGGTCGAGGTCCTGCCAGCCGGCGGCGACGAGACTGTCCAGCACGCGGCGATAGCTTTCCTTCATGATAATCGCGGGTTTGAGTGCGCGGCGGTCGCAGCCCGACAGGAGAACGTCCGCTTCGGCATAAAGCCGTCTCGCGTCTTCGGCGAGGGCGGCGCAGGCGGCGGGCATCGAGGGGTGGGTAAGCACGCGGTCGGGCTCCCAGGTATCGATCCCCTGCGCGGCGAGATGTTCCTCGGGCAGATACAAACGATCCAGCACGGCATCGTCCTTCAGGTCCCGCAGGATATTGGTGAGCTGAAGCGCCTCCCCGAGCGCCACGGCGAACCGGTGGGCGGCAGCCCCCGCGTCGCCGAAGACGCGGATCGACAGGAGGCCCACGGCGCCCGCGACGCGCCGGCAGTAAAGCTGCAGCGTTTCGGCCGACGGAGCCTTCATCGAGCCGTCCATATCCATCTGCATGCCGTCGATGACGGCGTGGAACTCTTCGCGCGGAAGATCGTAACGCGCAATCGCGTCCGAGAGGGCCCGCAGCGTCGGATCCTCGGGGAGATCGGGCAGCGGGGCATACAAGGCGTCGATCGCCTCGCGCCACGCGGTGAGGCGTTCATTCTTGTCGGCGACCGAGCCGGGACCGTCGGCTATATCGTCGACGGCGCGGCAGAACGCGTAAATCGCGAACATCGCCCCGCGGCGTTCCTCCGGGAGGATCCGCATACCCCAGTAAAACGACGAGCCGGCCGCGCGGGTGACGGCGCGAACGTGATCGCGCGCTTCGGTATCCGCGGCGAGGGCGGTTGAACTGGACGCAGAGGCCATGACGGGGATTGTATCGGCTGACTTTTCGAATCCAAGCTGCATTGCCGGAAATTGATCGTTGACTCGTTCCGGCGAGCGACGCTATTGTGAGTGTCTCATATATGAAACATATGTCTCAAATATGAGATTTATGGTCCAACCCGTTAAAGACCTTGGGATGAGGAGGGGATATGGAACAGGAAAGCCGCATTCGGGAACCCGAAAATATTGTCTGGCAAACCCGGCTTCATGAACAGACCGATTTCGAAAAGCGTCTCGCCGATGCAATGGAAGCTGCATTTTCCGACGGCGTGACGGAACTCGACGATCTGATAGCGCGTCTCAACGTCGAAGGCGTTCGCGATCCCGACAATCGCGTCTGGACCCAGGAAAAGTTTCGCGCCGTCATGGCCGAGCTCGGCACCTGATCGCGATGGCCGAGGTAAGACTGGAGTTTCGCGGCGTCACCAAGCAGTTCGCCGACCGTTCCGGCAGCGGCCAGACCGTAACGGCCGTCGAGAACGTTTCGCTGGGCGTCCGCGACGGCGAGGTGGTCTCGCTGATCGGCCCGTCCGGTTGCGGGAAATCGACGCTTCTCAACATGGCCTCGGGTCTGAACGGTCCGACGAAAGGCGAGGTTTACGTCGACGGCGCGCCCGTCGTCGAAGTGAACGAGAACGTCGCCTTCATGCTGCAGAAGGATCTGCTGCTCGCGTGGCGGTCCATCCGCGAGAACGTGGAGTTCGGTCTGGAAATCCAGGGCGTGCCGCGTGCCGAGCGCCGGGCCCGTTCGGAAGACTGGCTGGAGCGCTGCCACATCGCCGATTTCGCCGATCACTATCCGCATCAGCTTTCGGGCGGCATGCGTCAGCGCGCGGCGCTTGCGCGCACGCTGGTCACGGACCCGCACGTGCTGCTGCTCGACGAGCCGTTTTCGGCGCTCGATGCGCAAACGAAGATGATCCTGCAGCAGGACCTCGCGACGACACTGCACGACGCCGGCAAGACGGCGCTGTTCATTACGCACGATCTCGTCGAGGCCGTCGCGCTGTCCGACCGCGTTCTCGTCATGAGCCAGCGGCCCGGCACGATCATCGAAGAAATTCCGATCGAGATTCCCGGACGGGAAAACCCGATGGAACGCCGCAAGGACGACCGTATAGGTCCTTACGTGGGGCGTCTCATGTCGCTCCTTCACGTCGGCGAGGTGGACCTCGCCGAGGCCTGACCGCAGGCCATTCTGAGAAAACCGCATGACAACAGGGAGACTTATCATGCAATTCCACCGTACGATCATCGCCGCCGCCGCTATCGCAGCGGCCGCTACCGGTCTCGCCTCGGCGCCTGCCGCCGCGGTCGAGAAGGTCAACTACCTGCTGCCGGCGCCGGGCTTCCTGCCCGCCTTTGCGCCCTGGCAGCTCGCCAAGTACAAGGGCTTCTACGCCGAGGAAGGTCTCGACGTGACCTTCCAGACGGTCAAGGGCGGCGTCGACGTCGCCAAGCAGGTCGGTGTCGGCAACGCGCCCATCGGCGGTGCGATCGGCGACACCTCGATCCTCGTCCGTCCCAACGGCATTCCGGTCCGTTCGGTCGCCCTGATGGGCGGCGGCTCGCTCGTCCAGGTCGTCGCGCGCGCGGATCGCGGCATCGAGAAGGTCGAGGACCTGAAGGGCAAGACCATTACGGTGCTGGCCTACCAGGATACGACCTACTACGCCTCGCTCGGCGTTCTTGCCTCGCGCGGGCTGACGCGGAACGACGCCAACATCCAGGCCGCCGGCCCCCAGGGCGTCTGGAAGCTCCTCGTCGAGGGCAAGTCAGATGCGATGATGGGCGTGCCGGACTGGATCGGCATTGTCCGGTCGCAGGGCGTCAAAGTGAACATCTTCAACGCCAAGGACTACTTCCCGTCGATGGCGCAGGCGATCGTCGCCTCCGACGACATGATCAAGAAGAACCCCAAGCTCATCGCGGGCCTGGTGCGCGCGTCGCTCAAGGGTCTCAAGATGATCATGGACGACCCGGCGGCCGCTGCGGCGGAGTACGTCAGGGCGATGCCGCGCTGGAAGGAACCGGCGATGGCGGCGACGTTCAAGATGTACAACGAGTACACCTATCCGGGTCAGAGCAAGCTCGGCGAGATGGATGCGAAGAAGCTCGCGTCGCTTCAGGACTTCTATCTCAAGGCCGGCTTCATCAAGAAGACGACCCCGGTCGAAGACCTCTACACGAACCAGTTCGTCAACTGAACCAGTCGCGCCTGTCCCGGTCCCGCGCACTTTCTTGACGCGGGGCCGGGTCCGGCTCGAAAGAGAACGGATCGAAAAAATGGGTGCAGCTTTCACACCGTTCCGCATGGCGATGAGCTTCGGAATTCTCGTCGTGTTTCTGGTTGCCTGGGAATGGGGGCCGGGTCTTCTCGGAATTCAGGCCTATATCATCCCGCCGCTGTCGGCGTCGGTGAACGGCCTGATGGACCTCTTCGTGACCGACAAGCTCTGGTACCACATCTGGATCACGACCATCGAAGTGATCGCGGGCTTTTTCTTCGGCTCGCTTCTTGGCATGACGGTGGGCTACGTGCTCGGCATGTCGGTGACGTCGGAAGTCGTGCTGTCGCCCTATATTCTCGCGCTGCAGATCGCGCCCAAGGTCGCCTTTGCGCCGCTGTTCGTGCTGTGGTTCGGCTTCGGGATGGAGCCGCGCATCCTGATCGCGGTGCTGATCGTCTTCTTTCCCGTTCTCGTCAACGTCATGACGGCGGTGCGCAGCATCGATCCCGACATGATCAACCTCGCGCGTTCGTTCAAGGCGAACCGCTTGCAGATTTTCTGGAAGATCGAATTTCCCGCGTCGATGCCTCCGCTGTTCGCCGGCCCCCGCATCGGCGCGACGCTTGCCGTTATCGGCGTCACCGTCGGCGAGTTCGCCGGCGGTAATGCCGGCGTCGGCTACCTAATCGTTCTGACCGCCGGCGCCGCGGAGACGGCCAAGGTGTTCGCCGCGATCTTCGTCCTGACGGTTATCGGGATGATCGCCTACTGGATGGTCATCCTCGTCGAAAACCGCGTTCTTCATTACATGCCGAGCCGGACCAACACCGGCTTCTGACGACCGAGAAGGAGAAAGCCATGACAGACTCCGTCGTTACCCAGGAACAGATCGACAAGCGTGTCGCGCTCGGCCCGCTTAACCGCTGGTGGCCGGTCGCCGCGAGCTGGATGATCAAGGATACGCCGCTCGGCCTGACGCGCCTCGGCGAGAAGATCGCCCTGTGGCGCGACAAGGACGGCACCCTCCACTGCATCGAGGATCGATGCCCGCATCGCGGCGCGCGCCTGTCGCAGGGCTGGAATCTCGGCGACCGCCTCGCGTGCTGGTATCACGGCGTCGAAGTCGGCGGCGACGGCGTCGTCAAGGACGTGCCGGCGGTGGCGCAGTGTCCGATGGTCGGCGAAAAGATGATCAAGTCGTATCCGTGCTTCGAGCATCTGGGTGGCATCTTCGTCTGGTTCGGCGACGAACTGCACGAGGAGCCGGAGGAGTTCGTCATGCCCGTCGAGTTCGACGAGGACGGCGAATGGTCGACGATGCTGACGACGGCGCACTGGAAGTGCAACTGGACCTATGCCGTCGACAATGTGATGGATCCGATGCACGGTGCCTATCTGCACGCGATTTCGCACTCGATGGCCGAGGGCGACCGCGAGGCGAAGATGCAGGTCGACAAGACGGACACCGGATTCGTGTTCGGCAAATCGGACCAGCGCGACGTCAACTTCGACTGGATCGAATTCGGCGACAGCGGCGCGTTCTGGCTTCGGGTCTCGCCGCTGCCGTACCGCAAGGCGGCGGGTCCCGGCGGCAACTTCGGTATCATGGGGTACGTGACGCCGATCGACGAAGACAATTGCCGCGTCTTCTTCTGGCGCGCGCGGAAGGTGCAGGGCTGGCAGCGCGACGTGTGGCGCTTCATGTACCGCAACAAGCTCGAGACGCTGCATTGGGACGTGCTCGAACAGGACCGCGTGATCCTTGAAAGCATGGAACCCGACGCCAACACGAAGGAGTTCTTGTACCAGCACGATACCGGCCTCGCGCGTGTCCGCCGCATCATGGTCAATGAAGCGAAGGCGCAGCTCGAAGCCCTGGCCGCCGCCAAGGGTGCGGCCGCGGAAGCGGCCGAGTAGGGCCGAGGGAACCCATCGGATGTCTGCGATCTCCCTTGCCGGAAAGCGGGTTGTCGTCACCGGTGCGGCGCGCGGCCTGGGCCGTGCGTTCGCCGAGGGCGCGCTTGCCTCCGGCGCGCGTGTGGTGATCGCCGACATCCTGGAAGATCGCGGGCGCGAGACGGCGGCCGAGCTGGCATCGGCGGGCGAGGTCTCTTTCGTTCCGGTCGACCTGGCCGATCCGGCGTCGATCGCATCGCTCGCTGCTGCGGCAGCGAAAGCGCTCGGCGGCGTCGACGGTCTCGTGAATTGCGGCGCGGTCGCGGCCGGGATCGGCGGCAAGTCGAGCGCGGAGGGGGCCCTCGAGACGGGGGGGCGCGTCAGG
>JAYQUR010000016.1:0-19861 GCA_038148075.1 Alphaproteobacteria bacterium
GCTTGCGGCCACGTTAAAAAAATCCGCTAAAAGGTCGGGAGCCCAATATCCCCGGCCGCTCGGTCGGGGTTTTTATTTGGGCGAACGCCCGGGAGACGACGATGGCGATAAACAAACCCGTTCAGGACAGCTGGCGCCCGCAGACGCTGGCGGTACGGGGCGGCACCAACCGCAGCAACTTCGGGGAAACCGGCGAAGCGATCTTCGCCACATCCGGCTACGTGTACGAATACGCCGAACAGGCGGAAGACGCGTTCAAGGACCGGATCGACCGCTTCATCTATTCGCGGTTCTCGAACCCGACCGTCGACATGTTCCAGGACCGCATGGCGCTGATCGAGGGTGCCGAGACCGGCAAGGCGACGGCGACCGGCATGGCGGCGGTGTTCGCGTCGATGGCCTGCATGGTGCAGGCGGGCGATCACGTGGTCGGCAGCCGCGCGATCTTCGGCTCGTGCCTCTATATCCTCACCGAGATCCTGCCGCGTTACGGCGTCGAGACCACCATCGTCGGCGGCACCGACCTCGACGAGTGGGAACGCGCGCTGAGCCGTCCGACCAAATGCGTCTTCGTCGAGACCCCGTCCAACCCGGGCCTCGACATCATCGACATCAAGTCGGTCTCGGAGCTGGCGCACAAGGCGGGCGCCAAGGTGATCGTCGACAACGTGTTCGCCTCGCCGCTGCTGCAGAAGCCGCTGCAGCTCGGGGCCGACATCGTGGTCTATTCGGCGACCAAGCACATCGACGGTCAGGGCCGCTGTCTCGGCGGCATCGTCCTCGGCGACGAGGACTACTGCGAGAACACGCTGAAGCCGTTCATGCGCCATACCGGCCCGTCGATGAGCCCGTTCAACGCCTGGGTGATGCTCAAGGGCCTCGAGACGCTCGACCTCCGCATCCAGCGCCATTGCGAAAACGCGAAACGGATAAACGCGTATCTCGAATCGCGGTCGGACCTGACCAAGACGCGTTACCCCGGCTCGTCCAGGCACCCGCAACACGAGCTCGCGGCGTCGCAGATGTCGGACTTCGGCAACATCGTCACCTTCTCGCTCGAGGGCGGAAAGGAACGCGCCTTCCGGTTCATGAACGCGCTGAAGCTGATCGACATCTCCAACAATCTCGGCGATTCGAAGAGCCTGATGACGCATCCGGCGACGACCACGCACCAGCGGCTGTCCGACGAGGACCGTGCGAGCCTCGGCATCGACGACGGGATGGTCAGGCTTTCCGTCGGTCTCGAAGACCCGGAGGACGTCAAGGACGATCTCGAACAGGCGTTTGCGGCAGCGTAGGAACGGCGGCCGATCCGGGCTAAAATACGGACGCAAGAACAACGGAACCGACAGATGTATTCAGCCGTGACCCGCGCGATCCGCGTCGAGGTCGAACCGACCTATCTCGACGAACAGTCCGACCCCGACGAAGGACAGTTCGTCTGGGCCTATCGCGTCATGATCGCGAACGAGGGTAGCGAGACGGTTCAGCTTCTCAGCCGGTACTGGCACATCACCGACGGCATGGGCTGCGTCCAGGAAGTGCGCGGCGCCGGCGTCGTCGGCGAGCAGCCGGTGCTGGACCCGGGCGAATCGTACGAATACACGAGCGGCACGCCGTTGCCGACGTCATCCGGCATCATGCGGGGGACCTACCAGATGCGCTCGGGCTCCGGCGAGAAGTTCGACATCGAGATCCCGGCATTCTCGCTGGACAGCCCGCACGAGGCGCGCAACCTCAACTGATCACAGCATCGGACCGGCACCTTGCTCGATTTCCGACCCGTCCTCTACATTATCGGTATCCTGCTGACGACGCTCGCCGCCGCCATGTGCGCGCCGATGGTGGCGGACCTCGTGGTCGGTCATCCCGACTGGCAGGTCTTCGCGGGCGCTGCCGGCCTGACGGCATTCATCGGGATCACGCTGATCCTGACGACGCGCTCGCCGCCGGAACGAATGAGCGTCCGCCAGGCGTTCGTGCTGACGACGCTGAGCTGGCTGTCGCTGACGTTCTTCGCATCCCTGCCGTTCGCCTTCGCCGATCTCGAGCTGAGCTTCACCGACGCCTTCTTCGAATCGATGTCGGGCCTGACGACCACCGGTTCGACGGTCATCACCAACCTCGATAACGCGCCGAGCGGCATCCTGCTGTGGCGCGCGATCCTGCAGTGGCTGGGCGGCATCGGCATCATCGTCATGTCGGTCGCCATCCTGCCGATGCTCCGGATCGGCGGCATGCAGCTGTTCCGGACCGAGTCTTCCGACAGCTCGGAAAAGGTGCTGCCGCGCGTCGCCCAGATCGCGAGCGGCGTCGGCTTCGTCTATCTCGCGCTGACGGCGATGTGCGCGGCGCTGCTGTGGGCGGTCGGGCTGAAGGGTTTCGATGCGATCGCGCATGCGATGACGACGGTCGCGACGGGCGGTTTCTCGACGCTCGACGCCTCTGTCGGCGGCTTCCTGAACCCCAGCGCAGAGGTGATCATCACCTTCTTCATGCTGACCGGATCGCTGCCGTTCGTACTCTATCTGCAGGCGCTCCGCGGCAAGCCGATGTTGCTCTACAAGGACGACCAGGTGCGCTGGTTCCTGTGCATCGTGGTCGTCATCATGCTGACGGTGGCGGTCGCGCACAGCATCGACAACGATATCGGCTTCGGCCGCGCACTCCGGGAATCCGCCTTCAACACGATTTCGATCCTGACCGGCACCGGCTACTCGTCGGCCAACTACGCCGGTTGGGGTTCGTTCGCGACCGGGGTGTTCTTCTTCATCATGTTCATCGGCGGCTGCGCCGGGTCGACGACGTGTTCGATCAAGATTTTCCGCTTCCAGGTGCTGTATCAGACCTCGGTGGCGCAGTTGAAGCGCCTGATCCGTCCGCACGGCATTTTCGTTCCGAAGTTCAACGGCCAGCCGATTACCGACGAGGTATCGGAATCCGTCATGAGCTTCTTCTTCCTGTTCGTCGGCACCTTCGCGGTGCTGGCGATCCTGCTGCATTTCATCGGGTTGGATTTCCTCACCTCCATCTCGGGTGCGGCGACTGCGATCTGCAACGTCGGCCCGGCGCTCGGCGAGATTATCGGACCGACCGGCAACTTCTCGACCTTGCCGGATTCCGCCAAGTGGGTCCTGAGTGCGGGTATGCTGCTCGGACGTCTGGAACTGTTCACCGTGCTGGTGCTGTTCGCGCCCTGGTTCTGGCGGAACTGATGCCGGCACCGCGCGAGGACGCAATCCGGCTGCTGGGCGATCTCGTCGCCTTCGATACGACCTCGCGCAACTCGAATCTCTCGCTGATCGGTTACGTCTCGGACCATCTCGACGCGCTGGGTGCGAAAGTTCGGCTGATACCGTCGGACGACGGCGCCAAGGCGAACCTGTTCGCGACGCTCGGCCCGGAGGCCGATGGCGGCATCGTTCTGTCGGGACACACCGACGTGGTGCCGGTGGACGGGCAGGACTGGTCGACGCCCCCCTTCGAGCTGACCGAAAAGGAGGGTCGGCTATATGGGCGAGGCAGCGCCGACATGAAGGGCTTCATCGCGTGCGCGCTCGCCCTCGCACCGCGTTTTCTCGAGATCGCTAGGGACAAGCCGGTACATTTCGCCTTCTCCTACGACGAGGAGGTCGGCTGCCTCGGCGTCGGGCGGATGATCGACGCCATCGTCGCCGAGCTGCCGCGCCCCGCCGCCGTTATCGTCGGCGAACCGACCTCGATGCGGATCGCGAACGCCCACAAGGGCATCTGTGCGCTCACCACCACGATCCGCGGACGCGAGGCGCATTCGAGCCGGCCGGACGACGGCGTCAACGCGATCTCTGTCGCATCGCGCTTCGTGGACAACCTCTACCGCCTGTGCGACCGGCTGGCGGAGACGCAACGCGACGAACGTTTCGATCCGCCCTACACGACCTTCAATGTCGGGCGCATCTCGGGCGGCGACGCGATCAATATCATCGCGCGCGAGTGTCTGGTGAACTGGGAGTTCAGGCCGATACCGGGCGCCGATGCGGCGGCGATTGCCGCGGAGGTCGACCGTTTCGTCGAAGAAGACCTGCTGCCCCGCATGCGGGCCGTCGACGACCGCACCACCGTGGAGACGGTGCGCGACATGCTGGTACCGCCGCTCGACGCGCCCGACGGCTCGCCGGCGGAGGCGCTGGCACGCCGGGCGACCGGGCTGAACAGTGCCGGAACCCTCGCCTTCGTCACCGAGGCGAGCCTGTTCGCGGAAGCGGGACTGCCGGCCGTCATTTGCGGGCCAGGCGATATCGCCCAAGCGCACCAGCCGGACGAGTTCGTCGACATCGCCCAGCTCGGCGCCTGTCTCGATTTTCTGGAAAGGCTGCCGTCGGCCTGATCTGGAGGTTGGCTACCGGATCCAGGCCCTGAGATGCGTGCGCACCTGCGTTTCCAGCGCCTGGTTGATCGTCGCCATCATCTTCTCGGTCATCTCGAACCAGACCTTTTCCCGCTCGTTCAGGGAAATGTCCTCCGGCACGGTCTGCGAACGCTCGGCGGTGGCCCGGACGATGCCGAGCCGCTCGCCGGCGGCATCGACGACCTCGACCGACACGACGATCACGCCGTCGTAGCGCTCGGCCTGATCGTTGGTGAAAGCCCCGCGAACGCCCCTGGTCCGCTCCAGCGGCACTTCAACGACGCTCGCACGCTCGAGCGTGACGCGGGCGACGCCGGCATCGCCGACCGGCTGCAGACGGTCGCGGCCCCAATTCATCGCCGACGCTGCGGGGGAGACCGGAAACCGGTGTTCGACGTTCGGTTCGGTCGCCGGCGAGGCGTAGGTATTGGCGACGTCGACACGCGCGACGTCGAGCGCGATCTTGGGCAGGTGCGCGAAGGAAATCTGCGGATAAACCGGCCGGTCGGCGGATCCCGCGCAACCGGACAGAATTCCGGCGATCAGGATAAGTGCGGCGGCGGCTCTTGCGGCGATCATCGATTTGCTCCGGCGTATCTCGAGGGGCTCCCCTCAATATGCGATTGCCGCGCGGAATCTCAACCGTTGTAGAGCCGGTCCAGGTCGTCGTCGTCGTAGGTGTAGTCCGTGCCGCAGAACTCGCAGGTAACGACCACCTTGTCATCGATACGCAGCGTTTCGATCTCGGAACGCGGAAACGAGCGCAGCATCGTCTCGACCCTTGAGGCGGAACAGCGGCAGCTCATTTCAAGCGGCAGGGCCTCGAACACGCGCACACCGTCTTCATGGAACAGCCGGTACAGCAGCTCGTGCGGATGCAGGGACGCATCGAGAATTTCGCTCTCGCGGCTGCTGCCCATGAGGATCACCGCCCGCCGCCACGCATCCTCGAATTCGTCGTCCGGTCGATCGCCCGATTGGAGAACGAGGCCTTCGGGCGGCATCTTCTGGACAAGAAGCCCACCCGACCGCCAGTTGCCGGCGGCGTCGCTTCCCGACGACAACTTGACCGCGCCCTCGAACTGGTCGGACTGACGGAAATAGTTGTGCGCGCAGTCGGCGAGCGTCGCGCCCGCAAGGTCGACGATTCCCTGATACCGGTCGTCGTCGCGCCCCTGATCGACAGTGAACGCAAGATAGCCCGTGCCGAGCAGCTCCGGGACAGGACTGTCGCGCCAGCCGTCGCCGAGCGCAGCGACATCGACCTTCTTGAACTGTGCGTAGCCGCGCAGAGCGCCGGCGCTGGTCATGTCGACGACGACGAGGCCGACGGGCCCGTCGCCCTTCGCCTGCAGCGAGAAAATGCCGTCGAACTTGAAGATGCCGGCGACCAGCGCGGTCAGCGCCAGCATTTCCGAGATCAGCGCCGCGACCGGCTCAGGATAGTCGTGGGCGGCGACGATCGCCTGCGCCGCAGGCCCGAGGCGCACGAGGCGGCCCCGCGCGACGTTGTTCTCGAGCTGGAACGGCTGGACGAGATCGTCGGGAACCTGGGGCAGCGGTGTCGGAGATCCGTCCATAACCGGATCAGGCGAGGCACCAGGCGAGGATGCTCTTCTGGGCGTGCAGGCGGTTCTCTGCCTCGTCCCAGACCACCGATTGCAGCCCATCTATGACCGTTCCGGCGACTTCCTCATCCCGGTGCGCCGGCAGACAGTGCATGAAGATCGCATCCTCGGCGGCGCGCGCCATGAGACGGTCGTCGACGCAATAAGGCGCGAGCAGGTTGTGTCGCTTCTCGGCGTCGGTATCGCCCATCGAGACCCAGGTGTCGGTTACGACGCAATCCGCGCCCGCAACCGCCTCTTCCGGATCCGTCGTCGAGATCACGACGGCGCCTTCGTCGCGCGCCCAGCCGATCGCATCGGCCGGCGGCGCGAGCTCGGGCGGGCAAGCGAGCCTGATTTCGAACGCGAACCGTGCCGCCGCCTCGATCCAGGTGCGCGCCATGTTGTTGCCGTCGCCGCACCAGGCAATGCGCCGGCCGGCGATATTTCCGCGGTGCTCCTCGAACGTCATGATGTCGGCGATGAGCTGGCAGGGGTGCGAGCGGTTGGTCAGCCCGTTGATGACGGGGACTTCGGCGTATTCGGCGAGCTCCTTGACGGTCTCGTCGGCGTCGGCCCGCATCATGATCGCGTCGACGTAGCGCGACAGGACGCGCGCGGTATCGGCGATGGTCTCGCCGCGGCCGATCTGCATGTCGTCGGGCATCAGCACGATTGCCTCGCCGCCGAGCTGCTTGATCGCGACCTCGAAGGAAACGCGGGTCCGTGTCGAGGGTTTCTCGAAGATCATCGCCAGCACATGGCCGTCAAGCGGCCTTGGCTCCCCGCCCTTCTTGAAGGCCGCACCCATGTCGACGATGCGCCGAAGTTCGGCGTCGTCGATGCGGCTGAGCTCGAGAAAATGCCGCGGCGTGCCGTTTGCAGACATCAGCCCAGCTCGCCGCAGCTTTCGTCGAGAATCGAGATCGCCTCGCGGATATGCTGTTCTTCCGCAATCAGCGGCGGCAGCAGGCGCAGCACGTTTTCGCCCGCCAGGACCGTGAGCAGGCCGCGGCCGTAAGCCTTCGCGCCGAGCTCGGCGTTGGGTACGACGCATTTCACGCCCCACATCATGCCGGTGCCGCGCGCACTTTCGATGACCTTGGAGTGCTTCTTCGCGAGGCCGTTCAGCTCTTCCCCGAGAAGCTTGCCCATCGCCACGACGTGATCGAAGAAGCCAGGCTCCAGCATGACGTCGAGAACCGCGTTGGCGCAGGCCGTCGCCAGCGGGTTGCCGCCGAAGGTGCTGCCGTGCGTGCCCGCCGTGATGCCCTTTGCAGCCTCGGCCGTCGCGAGGCAGGCACCGATGGGGAAGCCGCCGCCGAGCCCCTTGGCCGACGACATGACGTCCGGCGACACGCCGGACCATTCGTAGGCCCACAGCTTGCCAGTCCGGCCCATGCCGGTCTGCACCTCGTCGAACATCAGGAGGAGTCCCTCCTCGTCGCACAGCGCGCGCAGTTCCTGCAGAAAGCGCGGATCGGCGGGACGGATGCCGCCCTCGCCCTGAACCGGCTCGACCATGATGCCGGCGGTCTCGGCGCTCACCGCGTTCCGGACCTCGTTCATGTTCTCGAAAGCGACGTGATCGAACCCGTCGACCGGCGGGCCGAAGCCGGCCCGGTGCGCATCGGACGCGCCGGCCGAGATGGTCGCCAGCGTGCGGCCGTGGAAACTGCCGGAAAACGTGATCATCCGGTAGCGCTCGGGATTGCCGTTGGCGCTGTGATACTTGCGCATCAGCTTGATCGACGCCTCGACCGCCTCGGCGCCCGAATTGCAGAAGAAGACGGTGTCGGCGAACGAATTCGCGACCAGCCGCTCCGCGAGCCGGGTCTGGCCGGCGATGTTGTAGAGGTTCGAGGTATGCCAGACCTTGTCGGCCTGCGCCTTCAGCGCCTCGACGAGATGCGGATGCGCGTGGCCGAGCGAGACCACGGCGACGCCGGCCCCGAAGTCGAGAAAACGGCGCCCGTCCTGGGTATAGAGATAGACTCCCTCTCCCCGCTCGAACTCGATGTCGGCCCGTCCGTACGACGGCATCACAGCCTGAGCCACAGCTCGTCTCCCGTTGTCTTGTCCCCGAAGAAATTTCGGCCCGTTGCCGGGCCGAAAAAGAGCGGGAGTATGTTTACCGGCGCGCCCACTGTCAATTGCGTTAAAGGCCGGTTTGGCGTTCGGCTGCTCCGGGCGGCGGATGGGACGGGCCTTGCGCGGCGACCCGGCGCCGACGTTCGCCGCCAGTTAAACGAATTCGTAACCAGTTGGCCGGAACTTGGCCGGAACCATGACGCCTCAGGCGTTTCGGAGATCCCACGAAAATGGCGACGGCGACGGAAGACATCGAAACCGACGGCAGCGGCGAGACCGAGGAACCGGAACTCGAACCGAGCGCCCTCGACGAGCAGACCCACGCGGAAGCCCTGCTTCTTTACCGCGACGCGGAAGACAACATCCGGTTTTCCAAGGGTCTTCAGTGGAAGACGCTGGGCGGGACCATCGCCATCTTCGCGCTGATCGTCGCGGCATGCCTCGCGACGCGACCGGAAGCGATGTTCGTGAAGATATGCATCGTCCTGTCTCTCGTCGTATCGTGCGGATCGATCTACTCGCTGTCGATCCTGCAATCGTGGCAAAACACGGAACGCCAGAAGATCGACCGGCTCATCAAGGCGTTTTCGTCTCTGTTCGCGAGCGTCTACGGCCTCAAGTCGCGGATCGAGGCCAATATCCACCGCTACGTTCTGATCTCCTTCATGGCGATCACCATCCTTATCGCCAACTACATCGCCGCGTCGCTGTTGATAAAGCTCTACTAGGACCGATCGCCCGGGCCGCGGCGACGGGGATACTCCCAGAAACCCCTTGAAGGGCCCCGCTTGCTCCCCAATACTCGAACCGGGACAGGTATCGGGAGTGGGAGATGGACGGCGACGGGGGCTTCGGGCAGAGGCAGAACAACGGCGCGCCGCGCCGCTGGCCGGCCGACGCGACACGGATTCCGGACTGGATCTATACCGACGAAGACGTTTACGCGCGGGAAATCGACAAGATCTTCCTCGGCAGGCACTGGAACTATGTCGGCATGGATTGCGAGGTTCCGGAGCCCGGAAGCTACATGCGCTCCTACGTCGGCCCGTTGCCGGTCGTCGTCGCGCGGGATACGTACGGCGAGGTGCACGTCTTCGAAAACCGCTGCGCCCATCGCGGGGTCGAGTTCTGCCGCGAATATCGGGGCACGGCCGACAGCTTCATCTGCCCCTATCACAACTGGACGTACGACCTGAAGGGCGACCTGAAGGCGGTTCCGTTCCGCCGCGGCGTCAAGGGCAAGGGTGGCATGCCGTCGGACTTCGACATGTCCGAACACGGGCTCCGCCGCTTCCGCATGACCACGCGCGGCGGCGTGATCTTCGCGACGGCGAGCGACGAAACCGAGCCGTTCGAAGACTATCTCGGCCCCGACATTCTCGCCGAGTTCGATTCCACCTTCGACGGCACCGAATTCAGGCTGCTCGGCGTCCACCGCAATATCCTGCCGAACAACTGGAAGCTCTATCAGGAGAACCTGAAGGACCCCTATCACGCAACACTTCTGCACACCTACCTGACGACCTTCGGGCTGTTCGTGTCGTCGAACGAATCCAATATCCCGAGCGACAGTCTGGGCCGCCACGGCGGGCTGCTGTCGCGGAGGCCGGAAGGCCGGCCCGACGTCTCCAAGGACGAGCAGGACAATATGCAGGCGTTCAAGCAGACGATGGAGCTGAACGACCCGCGCGTGCTCGCCTTCTTCCGGGAGTTCGATTCCAAGTGGTCTGGCTCTGTCCTCACGATTTTCCCGACGCTGACGTCGTTGCGCCAGACCAATATCCTGAACACCCGGCTGCTGGTGCCGCGCGGGCCGAACGAGTTCATGATGATCTGGACCGTGTTCGGCCGCGCCGACGACGACGAGGAAATGACCCGCCACCGGCTGCGCCAGAACAACATCTTCGGGCCCGCCGGGTTCCTCGGCATCGAGGACAACGAGGCGCTGAAATTCCTGCAGGACGGTCTGAAGAAATCGATGCCGCGCGACGGGCTCGCGCTTCTCGGCGACGACGACGAACCGCGCGACACGATCATCACCGAACGCGCGATCCGCGGCATGTACCGGTACTATCGCGACGTGATGGAGTTCTGACGATGGCAACGGTCGTCGAAAACAAGGCCCGCGCCCTGCGCGAGGCACGCCTCGAGATCGAGGAATTCAACTACGCCTATGCGGATACCCTCGACCGGATGGACGTCGACGGATGGGTGGAGTTCTTCACCGAGGACGCGTTCTATCACGTCGTCGCCCGCGACAATTTCGAATCCGGCCTGCCGCTCGGCCTGATCTACTGCGAGGGCAAGGCGATGATGAAGGACCGCGCCTACGCGCTGCTCAACACCGAGATGTTCGCGCCGCGCTACCTGCACCTGTCGATCGCCAATACGCGCGCGCTGTCTATCGACGGCAACGAGATTCGCGCTGCAGCCAACTACACGCTTATCGAAACGCTGGTGGAAGAGCCGAGCCGCCTGCAGCAGGCGGGCAAGTATCGCGACGTATTCGTTCGGGAACCCGACGGCGCGCTTAGGCTGAAGGAACGCATCTGCATCTACGACAGTGTCATGATCGACAACTGTCTTGTTTTTCCGGTTTAGGAAAGGAATTCACCCATGGCGCTCGTACCGCTGGCCGACAAAGGCAACTTCTTCCATATCTACGATTTCCGGGTAAAACCCGGCACCGGCGAGGAGTTCGTAAAGAAGTTCGAGGAATTCGACTACTCGGACGGCAATCCCATGCACAAGTCGCCCTATCAGGTGAAAGACGGCGTAATGCTGCGCGACACCGAGGACCACGACCATTTCTGGCTGATCGGGGAATGGGCGAGCGTCGAGGAGCACAAGCGCATCCTGCTGGAACTCAAGGAAATCGCACCGGAGTTCGTGATGTTCATCGAGGACCTCGACAAGGGCGCCTTCGTGCCGAAATACGGCGAGGTCGTATCGTCCACGCCGCAGCACATTCTCGACGCGGCGGAGTAAAAGGGTTTTCACCCTCTCCCTGGCCCTCCTGCTCAAGGGGGAGGGAATCGGAAGTACAAACGGAAACTTATCCCCTCTCCCGCTTGCGGGGGAGGGTTAGGGAGGGGGCTAACCGGCCTCAGTCCTTGAGCTTGTAGCCCCGCGCAAACATGGCGTGGCAGACGCCGACGAGGATCACGTTGAGGACAGTCACAACCGCGATGCCGGTCCAGATCGGCGCGTCCGACGTGCCGATGAAGCCGAACCGGAAGCCGTCGATCAGGTAGAAGAACGGGTTGAACATCGCCACGGTCTGCCAGAATTCCGGCAACCGCTCGATCGAATAGAACGTGCCGGACAGGAACGACAGCGGCGTGATGATGAAATTCGTCACCGATGCAACGTTGTCGTACTTGTCCGCCCAGATCGCGGTGATCAGCCCGAGCGCCGACAGCATGATCGACGCGGATATGCCGTGGAACGCGACGATCCAGGGATTGGCGACCGTCAGACCGGTCGTCAGCCACATGACGGAGCCCACCAGAACGCCGACGATCACCCCGCGGGTAACGCCGCCCGCCACGAACCCGAAGGTCAGCTCCGCCGGCGTCATCGGCGGCATCAGCAGGTCGACGATACTACCCTGAATTTTCAGGATCAGCATCGAGGACGACGTGTTCGCGAACGAGTTCTGGACGATGGCAAACACGATCAGGCCGGGCGCGAGGAATATCTCGAACGGCACGTCCTTAACCGTCTCGACGGCGCGGCCGAGCGCGAGCGAGAAGACCGCGAGGAACAGCAGCGTCGTGACCATCGGCGCGACCAGCGTCTGGAAACCGACCTTCCAGAACCGGCGCACCTCTTTCATGTAGTGGGTCCACAGGCCGAGCCAGTTTCCCCGGCCCATTCGGTCGACGCGCAGCGTACTCATCGTCTCAATCGCTTTCCGGAGCGTTGTCGACGCGGTCGGTGGGCGCCGGCCGGCCGCTGCCGCGTTTCCCGTCGTCTCTCGTTTCGCCGGTCCCGTCGCCGCCGTGGCCGTCCTTCAGCGATACGAACGCCGGCGGCGCGCCGCCGCCCTTGTTCTCTCCGAAATAGATCGTCTGGTGCGGGAACGGAATCTCGATGCCGAGCTCGTCGAACCTGCGCTTCATGCGTCGATTGAACTCGCGCCCGACTTCCCACTGCTTTATCGGCCTGGTGGTGAAACGCGCCTTGATGACGATCGCGGAGTCGCCGAACTGGTCGAGGCCCAGAATCTCGAGCGGTTCGTTGATGAGATTGCCGTAATACTCGTCAGCCTGCATTTCCTCGCCGAGGCCGCGCAGCACCTCGATAACCTCGTCGACGTCCTCGCGGTAGGCGACGCCGACCTCGAAGACGTAGCGCGAGAAGTCCTTGGTCATGTTTTCGACCGTGGTAACGGCGCTGAACGGAATCGTGTGAACGTTGCCGGACAGATCCCGCAGGCGGATGGTCCTGATCGTAATCGCTTCGACCAGCCCGGCCTTGTCGCTGACGCGAACGACATCGCCGACGGCGAACTGGTCTTCGGCCAGGATGAACAACCCTGTAATCACGTCCTTTACCAGGGTCTGCGACCCGAAACCCACCGCAAGTCCGACGACGCCGGCGCCGGCAAGCAGCGGGCCGATATCGACGCCTATCTGCGACAGTATGATAAAACCGCCGATGGTGGCGATGACGATCAGAGACGCCTTGCGCAGCAGCGGCAGCAGGGTGCGGGCTCGGGCGCTTATATCCTTTTCGCCGTTCTCGCCGCGCGACAGGTAGCGCTCGATCACCGACGACACCATTTCCCAGAACAGGATCGACAGCACGGCAACGAATGCGACGGAGATGACCGTCCCTGCCAGCCTCCGGCCCAGGGAAGTCCCGATCCAGTCGAAGGCGTTCACGCCCCATGCCTCGAGAATTGCGAAAGCAGCCAGCACCACGACCACGCCGTTGATCGCGTAGTGCAGGATCGCGAAATACCGGTTCGCGCGGTAGGCAAGGCCGGGAAACCGGTCCATCGTTTCCTGCTTGATGCCGAATCCCGCCTCCATGCCGTGATGGGAGGCGATCATCACGAGTTTGGCGACAAGCAGAATGACGAGGCTGAGTACCGTCGCCTCGAAAACGAATTCGAACCCGCCGTCGATTTCCAGCGACCACACGACGTAGAGCGCGAACACGTACACGATCGCGAGTACGTGCCATATGTCCGCAAAACGCCGCCGAAGCATGCGAACGCCGATCGAGCCCCTCTCCTGGTCGCCGCGAATCCCGTCGGCCAGGGTACGGCGGTTCTGGAGGATGAAAATCACCGCGAGCAGCGCCACCAGAAACCCGATCACCTTGGTCGCCGCCGCGTACCCGCCCGTCGGCAATCCGAGCAACAGCGCCGCCTCGGCGAGGAAATAGCCGTAGACGACGAGATTGGTGAACCGGCGCGTCCAGATGACGAAGTAGTTCGCCGTTTCGTCGGTCAGCGACAGGACACGCAGGTTCGACGCGCGCGGCGCGAACAGCATCCGCGCCGCCGCCATGAAGGACCTGGAAATCACGCTTGCATTGATCAATGCGATCGCAACCAGCCGCGTCACGTTCGCCGGGTCGATCAGCGACAGGACGAAATACGCCGCGGCGCCGAACGCCGCCACGGGAACGATGTCGACGACCGTCCGGGCGAGAAGGAACGGTATCCGCACCGCGATACCGGGAAGCTGACGCCCCTCGATGGCCGCCCTGGGACCGCGCAACAGGAGGCGCGTCGCAAACTCCGCGACAAATCCCGCAACGAGAACCAGAAACACCTTCCAGATCACGCGCAGCCAGGTTTCGCGTTTCTCGGGATCGGAATACTGGCGTTCGGCCCAGTCGAGCAGACGCGGCGCATCGACGAGAAGTGCGGCGCCGGCGACGAGTTCGCTGCTGATTGCATCGATCCTGTCCGAAATCATTCCGACGATGCGGTTACCGGCACCTTCGGCCCCCGACGCGGATGCAGGCTCGTTCCCTGCGTCGGCAGAAGCAGCGTCGCGGGAAATCGCCCGAATACCCTTGAGATTCGTTATCAGCCGTTCGCGGGCGTCCGGGCTTTCGAGCGTTGCAATCAGGTCGTCGATCTCGGTGCCGGTCAGTCCGGCCGCTTCGAGTGCGGCGCGCCGGTCGCGATGCTGGCGCTTTGCGATCGATTGCTTCTGGGATTCCGCCTGGGCGGCCTGCGTCTTCTGCGCGGCCGGATTCTGCGCGGTCGCAGGGGCGGCCGAGGCAACCGCAAACATAAAAGCCGCGCAAATCGCCAAAGCGAACAGCCGCCGAAAACTTCTTAACATTTTCACCGCGATATGGTCGGACATCGGCGGCAACCTATCGTTTGGAACAATCATTGTCACATGGTTTGGCGGACGGCTTTAGCGGTGTAGATTGGGCGAAATACGGAGGGACAGGATGACGGAACTTGAGTGCGACGTGCTGGTGATCGGCGGCGGCGGAGCCGGCCTCGCCGCGGCGATCGAGGCGAAAGCGCGGGGCGCGCGGACGATTCTGATCGAGAAGAATCCCGAACTCGGCGGCACGACCGCGTGGTCCATCGGCTCCTTCACCGCGACGCAGACGCCGCACCAGTTCGCCGCCGGAATCGAGGACGGCCCGGACGCCCATTTCGAAGACATGCCGAAATTTTCCGGCAAGGACGCCGATCGCGACAACCCCGCGCTGCGCCGCATTTTCGTCGACAATGCGAACGAGACACTGCGCTGGCTCATGTCGATGGGCGTCGAGTTCTTCGGCCCCATGCCGGAACCGCCGCACACAAAACCGCGTATGCATAACGTGCTGCCCAGTTCTCGCGCCTACATCGCGCGGCTCGGCGCCCACGCCCGGAAGGTGGGGGTCGACGTCCGCTGCGGGATACGGGCGTCGAAATTCGTCTCGGAGGACGGCCGCGTCGTCGGGATCGAAGGTATGGGCCCGGAGGGATCTGTGACGATCTCGGCCCGCGCCACGGTCCTCGCAAGCGGCGATTACGCCGCGAGCGAGAGCCTGAAGGCCAAATACATCTCGGAGGAAGTCTCGCGCGTCGACGCGATGAACCCGACTGCGACCGGCGACGGGCACGAAATGGCGTTCCCCCTTGGCGCGCGGGTGATAAACGGCGACATCCTGTCGGGCCCAAACCTGCGATTCGTGCCGCCGCCGAAGGAGACCATCGAGCGCCGGCTGCCGCCGTCGCGTTTCGTCACCAGGACGATGAAGCTCGGCCTTACCTACGCGCCCGACTGGCTGTTGCGGCCGTTCGTACTGCGCTTCACGACGACGTCGATGGCGCCGGAGCTGCATCTTTTCCAGTCCGGCGCGCTGCTCGTCGACAAGACCGGAGCGCGCATCGACGCGCCGCCCCCGCAGCTCGGGCTGCGCACCGCCGAACGACCCGACAAGATCGGCTACGTCGTCGTCGACGCCGCGTTGGCTAAGCTCTATTCATCATGGCCGCATTTCGTCGCCACCGCGCCCGGGGTCGCCTATGCCTATTTCGACGACTTCCGCAAAACCCGGCCCGACATCTTCCACCGCGCGGACAGCGTCGCCGCACTGGCGGAAAAGCTCGGCATGAGCGCGCTGGCGCTCGAAGCCGCCATTGCCGAGCACAACGCCGGCGACGCGCCGAACAAGATCGCGCAGGCGCCGTACTATGCGCTCGGCCCTGCCAAGAGCTACATCGTGTTGACCGACGGCGGGCTCGCCGTCGACGAGGAGCTGCGCCTGCTCGGCGAGGGCGACAAGCCGATCCCCGGGTTATGGGCGGCCGGCTCCGCGGGCCAGGGCGGGCTGATGCTGAAAGGTCACGGGCACCATATCGGTTGGGCCTTCACGTCGGGCCGGATCGCGGGCCGCCACGCGGCGCAGGCGGCGACGAACGGTTGAGTTCCCCCTCCCCGCGGAAAGAGGCTGGAATGCCGCGGACGAACGGGTAATCTTGGGCCCGTTCGTCCCGCCACCCTCCTGAACGGATTTCCGCATGGCCGCCCAAGGTTCCGACATCGAGATTGCACGCGCCGCGACACTCAAGCCGATCGAAGACATCGGCGCGCGGCTCGACATCCCTGCCGATGCCCTCATTCCCTACGGCCGTAGCAAGGCGAAGGTCGATTTCGGCTTCATCGACTCGCTGGCCGACCGACCGCGCGGCAAGCTGATCCTGGTCACCGCGATCACGCCGACGCCGGCGGGCGAAGGAAAGACAACGACGACGGTCGGGCTCGGCGACGGGCTCAACCGGATCGGCAAGAAGGCGGCAATTTGCATCCGCGAGCCCTCGCTCGGACCGTGCTTCGGCATGAAGGGCGGCGCGGCGGGCGGCGGCTACGCGCAGGTCGTGCCGATGGAGGACATCAATCTCCATTTCACCGGCGACATGCACGCCATCGGCGCAGCGAACAACCTGCTCGCCGCGATGATCGACAATCATATCTACTGGGACAACGAACTGCGGCTCGATTCGCGGCGCGTCTCGTGGCGGCGCGTCGTGGACATGAACGACCGCGCGCTGCGCGATATCACGGTCGGCCTCGGCGGCGTCGCCAACGGCTTCGCGCGCGAGGCCGGTTACGACATCACGGTCGCCTCCGAGGTGATGGCGATCTTCTGTCTTGCGACGTCGCTCGGCGACCTCGAACGGCGGCTCGGAAACATCGTCGTCGGCCAGACCCGCAAGCGCGAGGCGATTACGGCGGGCCAGCTCAGCGCCGACGGCGCGATGGCCGTCCTCCTCAAGGACGCGCTGATGCCGAACCTCGTCCAGACGCTGGAAAACAATCCCGCCTTCGTCCATGGCGGGCCGTTCGCCAACATCGCGCACGGTTGCAATACGGTGATGGCGACCGAGGCGGCACTGCGGCTTTCGGATTATGTCGTCACCGAAGCGGGTTTCGGTGCCGATCTGGGCGCGGAGAAGTTCTTCGACATCAAGTGCCGCAAGGCGGGGCTTGAACCGGATGCGGCAGTGATTGTCGCCACCGTGCGAGCGCTCAAGATGCACGGCGGCGTCGCGCGCGCAGACCTCGGCGCGGAGAACGTCGGCGCCGTCACCGAGGGCCTCGCCAACCTGAAGCGCCATATCGAGAACGTGAAGAAATTCGGCGTGCCGCCGGTCGTCGCGATCAACCGGTTTACCACCGACACGGATGCGGAGATCGCCGCCATCGCCGAGGTCGCGGGCGAAGCGGGCGCCGAGGTGGTGCCCTGCACGCACTGGTCGGACGGCGGCGCGGGCACCGAGGCGCTGGCGCGCAAGGTCGTCGAGATCGCCGACGGCGGCACGGCGGCCTACAAACCGCTCTACCCCGACGACATGGGCCTGTTCGACAAGATCAACACGGTCGCCCGCGAAATCTACCGGGCCTCCGAAGCGGTCGCGAACAAGAGCCTGCAGGACCAGCTCGCGCGCTGGGAAGAGGAAGGCTACGGCCACCTGCCCGTCTGCATGGCGAAGACGCAGTACAGCTTCTCGACCGATCCGGACCGCAAGGGCGCGCCGGTCGACCATATCGTGCCGGTGCGCGAGGTGCGCCTGTCCGCCGGCGCCGAGTTCGTCGTCGCCATCTGCGGCGACATCATGACGATGCCCGGCCTGCCGCGCGTCCCGGCCGCAAATTCGATCCGCCTCGGCGACGGCGGCATCGTCGAGGGACTTTTCTGACGCCTCGCGCTCGCATTCCCTCGCGGCGCAAAATGGCCTAAACGGAAAGCATGGCCCTCGCCCCCACCGCCGCCGATACCGACGCCCCGACCGAGCCGCCCCACCCTTATCGCTGGGCGATGCTGGCGGGCGTCTGGATGCTCTACTTCACCTTCGCGATGGCGATCACGTCGATCGCGCCGCTGGTCTACAAGATCATGGGCGATCTCGACATGCACCGGGGCCAGATGGGCACGGTGCTCGCGGCGTGGCAGCTCACCTATATCTTTTCGTCGGTGCCCGGCGGCGGCATGCTCGACAGGTTCGGTCCGCGGCGCTCGATGTTCGTCGCCACGCTCGTCATCGCGCTCTCCGTCCTGCTGCGCGGCTTCTCCACCGACTACGTCACGCTGCTGCTGGCGGTGATGGTGTTCGGCATCGGAGGGCCTCTTATTTCCTCGGGCGCGCCTAAGGTGGTCAGCCTGTGGTTCACCGGCAAGAATCGCGGCCTCGCCATGGGCATCTACTTCACCGGCAACGCGTCTGGCGGCATCACGGCGGTGGCGCTGACCAACAGCGTCTTCCTGCCGCTGGTCGGCGGCGACTGGCGCGACGTGATGTTCCTCGTTGCGGGCATCGTGATCGCGTCGGGCGCGATCTGGCTGATCATCAGCGCGCACCCGGCAAGCCGTGCGATGGAGGCCAAACTTAAAGCGGAGCCCAAGCGGGGCTCGATCGAGGTATTTCTCGAGCTGGTACGCGATCCGGTTGTCCGTCTCGTCCTGCTGATGGGCCTGTTCATCCTGTTCTACAATCACGGCATGAACCATTGGCTCCCGGAGCTGCTCCGCTCCTACGGCATGACGCCGTCGGAAGCCGGCTACTGGGCCGCGATCCCGACGCTTTTCGGCATGGTCGCCTCGCTGTCGCTGCCCCGCATGGCGACGCCGGAATGGCGGTTCCAGATCCTGCTCGGCCTGTTCTGCTGCGCCGCCGCCGCAACCCTGCTCGTCTGGAGCCAGAACGACGCGCTGGTCGCTGCCGGCCTCGTCATCCAGGGCATGTGCCGCGGTGCGATGACGTCGATCTCGATCCTGCTGCTGATGGATTCGGGCGACGGCAGCACCAGCCGCGTCGGCGCCGCGAGCGGGCTCTATTTCTCGGTCGGCGAGGTGGGCGGCGTGCTCGGCCCGATGTCGATGGGCGCGCTGGCGCACGTCACCGGCGATTTCGACGCCTCGCTGTTCATGATGTTCGGCATCGCGTGTTTGCTGATGCTGATCCTGATGCGTCTCCGGATAGTGCAACGGCGCGCGTGAGCGCTCGGCGTCCCCGTGCTATCCTTCGGAAAACGAACTGGGACAACACAATGACCGACATCGATCTAACCGGCACGACCTGCATCGTCACCGGCGGCGGGCGCGGGCTCGGGCGCGCGATGACGCTGGCGCTGGCCGAGGCGGGCGCAAACGTCATGGCGGCGATGCATATCGCCGACGACATCGAGAAAGAGGCGGCGGGACTGCGCGGCACGGTCCGGGCGGCGATCGCCGATATTCGCGATCCGATGCAATGCGCCGAAGTCGTCTCCGACACGGTCGCAACGTTCGGCGGCGTGGACGTGCTGATCAACAATGCGGGCGTCGGCATGCTGCTGATCTCGGACAAGTTCACGAAGGAGCCCGCAAAGTTCTGGACGGTTGGCACCGACGCCTGGGCGCAGATCGTGGAGACCAACGTAAACGGCAGTTTTCAGATGGCGCGCGAAGCCGCACCCCATATGCTGGAGAAGGGATGGGGGCGGATCGTCAACGTCACGACGTCGATCCAGACCATGCAACGCACCGGCTACGCGCCCTACGGCCCGACCAAGGCGGCGCTGGAGGCATCGACGGCGTGCTGGGCGGAAGACCTAGAGGGTACGGGCGTCACCTGCAACGTCCTGATCCCGGGCGGCGCGGCGGATACCAACCTGCTGCCGGGAAATCCGGGCGATCCGGGCCGCTCGGGCGCCGACGGCAACCTGATCGACCCGAGCGTGATGAGGGCACCTGTGGTCTGGCTCGCCTCGCACGGCTCCGACGGCTGGAACGGCCGGCGCTTCATCGCGCGGCTGTGGGA
>JAYQUR010000017.1:0-19759 GCA_038148075.1 Alphaproteobacteria bacterium
CCCCTGTCCTCTATTTCCGACAGCGGAACCCACCGGGCGTCGGCAGCGTCGTCGCCCGCGACGGGATCGCCAGCCGTCCATTCGGCGGCGAAATCGATCAGCGTGTAGTGGAACCGGATCTTGCCGTCTGGGTCTTCGCGCACGGTATCGATCACGTCGATCAGCCCCAGCAGCCGTGCCTCGATGCCGGTCTCCTCCTTCAGCTCGCGAAGCGCAGCCTCGCGCGTCGTCTCGCCGATCTCCTGACCGCCGCCGGGAATCGACCATTTCCAGGTGATGGGCGGCTTGGCGCGCTTGATCAGCAGCACGAGATCATCCTTGAAGCAGACCACACCGACGCCGCAGACCGGCCGGTCGGGATATTCCCGCGGGCTCATGCCGCTTTCTTCCTGCGCGGCCAGATGAACCACGCGAAGCCGCATATCTCGATCGCCACGAACACGGCGTGCGCAACCTGATGCCCTTCGGCACTGTAAAGGCCGCCGCCCGGCGACGGATAGGCGCCGATGATGACGCCGACCGCCCATTGCGTCGTAAAGGCTGCGATGAAGGTCAGCATGTTCTGAGCCGTGTTCACCCGCCCGGCGAGCGATGCCGGAAAGTTCTGCGCCAGAACCGCGTAGGCCAGAACCGACGACGAGCCGAAATAACCGAAGAGCAGGCAGAGAACCCCCGGGAAATCCGTCCACTGCGCGACGAACAGACACTGGACGAGGATGGAAATCGCAATGCCGGCGCCTGCCGGAACGATGGGCGGAATGCCGAGCCGCTGGATCCGCTCGGCGAGAAAGCCGAGCGACAGGACGCCGAGGAACATGCCGATGTTGAACATGAACATCGCGTCGGCGACGCCCGACCGGTCGAGCCCTGCGACATCGCGCAACCACGGCGCGGCCCACAGGGATTGGTAGGACAGGAAGACGCCGTTGTGGACAATCACCATCGCGGCGAGCCGCCAGAAAAAGGCGCTTCCATAAACCTGCTTCAGGTCTTCGACCTGGCTCGCGAAGGCGCTCTGCCCGGCGACGGCCTGCTTCTGCTCCTGCAATCGCTCGGGCACGACGAAATAGATCAGCACGCCGACGACGACGGATATCGCCGCGAGCCACCAGAACACTGTTCGCCAGTCGACCGATTTCACCAGCAGTTCCAGCGGGACCGTGGTCGACAGCGCGCCGAACGTCCCGAAGGCGAAGATGAGGCCGTTGAGGAACGGAATCCGCTCCCGCGGGAACCACATGACGTTGGCCTTGAGCGCCGCCATCAGGCATGCCGAGACGCCGAGCCCGACGACCGCGCGCCCGGCGACGAGAGTCCAGGCGTCGGTTCCGAAGGCGAACATCGCCGCGCCGACCGCAGCGACGATCATCAAGCCCGCCTGGACCTTCCGCGGGCCGTACTTGTCGAGAATGATGCCGAGCGGCAACTGGACCGCCGCGAAGGTCACGAAATAGGCGCTGGTCATCATGCCGAGATCGGCCGCCGTCAGCCCGACGTCGGCGACGAGCTGCGGCGAAATGATCGCGTTCACCGTACGGAACAGATACGACATGTAATATCCGAGCCCGAACGGCAGAAGGACCGTCAACAGCAGCACGGGTATCGGTTTCGGGGACGGCTCGCCCCGTGTCGTCGCGGTATCAGCCACGGCGGCGCCTCCGCAGGACCGGGCTTGCGAAATACAGGTAGCAGGCGGCCTGCAAGCCGATCATCATCCACAATGCGGTGGCATGGGCCGCTACCGGATAGCCGCCGGACGCGGTGCGCGGAAAAGCTTCGATCACACCGCCGATCCCCCACTGGCAGACGAACGCGAGTACGAACAGGAGGAAGTTCATCGCCGTTATCGCGCGGCCAGTCAATGCGGCGGGGAAATGGGACGTCTGCGCCGCGTAGGCCAGATAGGTCGCGGAGGAGACGATGCCGAACAGGCTCCACACCGCCGTCAGCGCCGTCGTGACCCCGAGCGCGAGCAGGACCTGGAGCCCCATCAGAAGAAGCATCCCGGCGCCGAACACGTGCACCGCCTGTACCCGCGTCCTGCGTAGCCAGTCGGCAATCATGCCGGTCGAAAGCAGCCCGATCAGGAATCCCACCTGGATCGCAAAGAGGTAGTTCGCCCGTTCGGTCTGCCCGAGCCCGGCGACGTCGCGGAGCCACGGGTCCGCCCACAGCGTCTGGTACGAGACGAACGCGGTGTAGGACAACGCGTAGATCAGGCTGACCCGCCAGAAGAAGCCGTCCCGGATTACCTCGCCGTAGCCGGCGAGCTGCCTCGCGAAGCTCTCCTCCGTCTGCGTCGCTTCTTTCTTCTCGGGCACGACGACGAGAATCAGCAGCGAGACGACGACGGTCAGCACCGCGAGCCCGGCGAACACGTCCCGCCATGTCGCGACGTGGAGGAGCATCTCTACCGGGCGCGTCGCCGATATCGCGCCGACCGCGCCGAACGCCCCTATCAAATTGTTCATCAACGGAATGCGATCCGCCGGGAACCAGATCGCATTCGCCTTGAATGCGCCCATCAGCGCCGCCGACACGCCGAAGCCGATCAACGCCCGACCGGCGAGCAACAGCCAGTAACTCTCCGCGAAGGCGAACAGCGCTGCGCCGGCGGCGGCAACCAGCAGCAGAAACCCGTTCAGTTTGCGCGGCCCGTACCGGTCGAGGGCGACACCGAGCGGAACCTGGGAGGAAGCGAAGGCGATCAGGTAGATGCTCGTCAGCAGACCGAGATCGGCCGGGCCGATCCCCAGTTCCCGCGTCAGGTTTTCCGATAGGACGGCATTCACGGTCCGGAACAGGTAGGACAAGTAATAGCCGCAGCCGAACGGCAGGAAGACGACGAGGATTACCTTCGCCCCCGTCGGCGGGCCCGCGGCCTCCCCTGTGTCCGTTCTCGTCGCTGCCATCGTCATTCCCGTCGCTGCGCGATCGGCAGCACGGCGAGACTATCAGATATGCGCCGCTTGGGCAGTCCTGCGCGCACCGGGTTATTGCCTCGCATCGGGGGCGGCGGTAGGTTGGCGCGTTCAAAAAACAGGGGACCAAGCGTGCCGATAACGCTGACATTCAATATCGAGCCAGACGGCCGCCGCCAGGATGTCCGGATCGACGATCTCGTGATTGCCGGGTGGACGGGCCGCAACGTCGAGGCCCTCGAAAAGCATATCAAGGAGCTAGAGGAGCTCGGCGTACCGCGCCCCAGTTCGGTGCCGTGCTTCTACCGGGTCGGCGCCGAAAATTTCACGACGTCGGAAGACCTCCAGTTTCTCGGAACGGCGTCGTCGGGCGAGGTCGAGTTCGTTCTCATCGGGACCGACGACGGCATGTTGATCGGCATCGGCTCGGACCATACCGACCGCGAGGTCGAGACTTATTCGGTGCCGGTTTCGAAACAGATGTGCGCAAAACCGGTTTCCGCTTCCGTCTGGCGATACGCCGACGTAGCGGATCATTTCGACGAATTGCTGCTCCGCGCCTGGATGACGGAAGGTGGCGAGCGCAAGCTCTATCAGGAAGGCGGCGTCACCGCGATGCGGCCGCCGGAGGAACTGATCGGGCTCTATCTCGACGGCAAGACGGAGTTGCCGGCCGGCATGGCGATGTATTGCGGCACGCTGGCCGCGATCGGAGGCATCCGTCCGGCCGACCGGTTCGAAGTCGAGATCGAGGACCCGGTCCTCGGCCGGAAGATCACGCACGCCTACGGCGTCGCACCGCTGCCCGTCGTGACCTGACGGATACCGGATTACGATAAACAGGAAAGGGACATCATGCCGATCAACAAGCAACACAAGGAATTCTACGCCATCGACATGGGCGGCGAATGGGAAGTGCCCGAGGGCTATCCGGAAGGCATCAAGCAGAAAATCCTCGTCGGCGGGCTGGACGAGACGAACAAGTCCGGCTGCCGGACGCGTCTCCTGAAGTTCGAGCCGGGCGTCTACACGACCGCGCCGTTCACCCACGACTACTGGGAAGAAGTCTACCAGCTGCGCGGCGACCTGATCGTCGGCAACGACGAGAACGGAAACGGCGGCCGCAGTTTCGGGCCCGACACCTACGCCTGCCGGCCGCCGGGAACGCCGCACGGCCCGTTCAAGTCCGAGACCGGCTGCCTGCTGCTGGAAAGCCACTATTACGACGAGACTAAGTAGACGCCGACAGGCGCGCTACGGCCGCGATGCCCGGGCCACACGCCCGGGCAGCGGCCTTCTGTGATGGGAACCCCCGATGGACTTCACGCTGAAGCCGGTACTCGAAATCCAGGCTGCGCTCTGGAGCGGCAAGACGACGAGCCGCGAACTGACGGAACAGGCCCTCGCCCGCATCAAGGATCCTGACGGCGAAGGCGGCCGCACGTTCCTTGCCGTGCACGAGGAGTCCGCCCTGGCCGCGGCCGATGCGTCCGACCGGCTGCGTGCCCAGGGCATCGTCCCGTCGCCGCTTGCCGGCATCCCGGTCTCCTTGAAAGACCTTTTCGACGAACAGGGCCAGCAAACGCGGGCCGGATCGCGAGCGCACGACGATGCGCCGCCGGCAACGAAAGATTCCACCGTCACCGCGCGCCTCCGGGCGGCGGGCGCGGTACTCGTCGGCCGGACCAATCTGACGGAGTTCGCCTATTCGGGTCTCGGGTTGAATTGCCATTTCGATACCCCGCGGAATCCGTGGGACCGGGCAACCGGCCGTATTCCGGGCGGCTCCTCTTCCGGCGCCGGCGTCTCCGTGACCGACGGCATGTGCGCCGTGGGCATCGGTACGGACACCGGTGGGTCTGTCCGGATTCCGGCGGCGCTGAACGGCATTACCGGTTTCAAGACGACGACCGGGCGCATTCCGCTCACCGGAGTCTATCCGCTGTCGTCGACGCTCGACAGCGCCGGGCCGCTCGCCCCGACCGTCGCCTGTTGCGTCGTCACGGACGCAGTGATGGACGATCGCGCGCCGGTCATTCCGAAAGCGCTGCCGATCGAGAATCTCCGTTTCGGCATACCGCAGCACTATGTCCTGGAATATCTCGACGACCACGTGGCCGCCACCTTCGAGGCGACGCTCGACCGACTGTCGGCGGCGGGCGCGCAAATCGTCGAGGTGTCCTCGCGGATGTACGAGGAAATTCCCGGCGCCATGCCCAACGGCGGCATTCTGGCGGCCGAAGCCTATGCGCATCACCGCAAGATGATGGACGAAAAGAAGGACCTTTACGATCCGAGGGTCTGGGTACGTATCCGCCGGGGCGAGCGGCTCTCCGCCGCCGATCTTATCGATTGCCAGCACCTTCGACGCGACATCCGGGCGCGAGCGGCGGAGATGTCGCTGCCGTTCGACGCGATGCTGTTACCGACCTGCGCCACGGTCGCCCCGCCCGTCGAGCTCCTGGACAACGACGACGACGCCTATGCGGCGGCGAATATTCTGATGCTGCGGAATACCACCGTGGGCAATTTTCTGGACAGTTGCGCCCTGTCCATCCCCTGCCATGCCCCCGGTACGGGTCCGGTCGGCCTGATGGTGATGGCGGCTACCGGGCACGACGAATGGCTGGTGCGGGTCGGGCTTTCGATAGAGCGGACGCTCCGGCAGGCTTGACCGCTTGTCCGGCGGCTTCGCGGCCGGAACGCTCCAGCGCGACAAGCTTGTCGAGGCCTGGAACGATTTCCGAGAACATCATCTCGGATCGCGCGACGGGCCCGCCCGCGTCGCCGTTCGGGAATCGTTCCTTCCAGGCGTTGAGCTTGATGCCGAGACCGCACAGAACCCCGCCCACCGTTTCCTGGGCGGTGACGACCTGGCGCTTCGTTTGCTTGAACTTTTCCGCGTCGATATCGTTCCACATGTCGTCGGAATGTTGCCGGAACGCCTCGAAACGGCTGGTAACCGACGTCAACAGGTCGTTTATCTCGGTCTGGACGCGCGTAATCGTTTCGATCGTATAGGCGTCCTGGCGAAGCTGCCAGTTCTGTGACATCTCCCCGAGCTCGCCCACCATGTCGATCACCTTGGGCGTCAGGTCGTCGAGATATTCCTGGTAATAGGAGAGCGACAGATAGATGTCGGAGAAGTCTTCGAGGAATCGAGGAATTTCGCCGATATCGACGCCCAGCCCACGGGCGAGCTTGAACAGGTTCTCGCGGGCAACGCGGGTGTCGGGGTGCCGGAAGAGGTCGATGACGTTGTCGGTCTTCTGGGCGGCAGAATCGCTCTCTCCGTAGACCAGGTCGATCAGCGGAAGCGTAAATACCCGCATATACATGTGGAGGGACTTTTTCTTCTCCGGCGACAGGCGCAAATAATCGACGGAAGACGGCTCGATCCCGAGGTCGCGGAACTGGATACGAAGCGTATAGACGTCATAGGCCGTCAACCGTGCGAGTTTTCGCAGGATTTCAAGATCCGGGTGCAACCGGTGCAGTGGCCAGCCGAACATGTAATGGCCGCGTTCGGAGTCCAGTTCGTCGATCATGATCTGGCCGGAACCGGTTTCGTTGCTTCGAAACAGTTCGAGTGCGGGGTCGAGCGCCGAATTCTTGATCATGCGCCCTCGACTCAGTTCGGGCGTCCGGATGGGCACGATTTTCATCGGCATCCGATAGAGGGAGTCGTTATCCTCCCGAAAATCGAAGCTCGATTTGGTCGCCTTCAAAAGTCGCGCTCGCGATTAACATGGTTAATCGCGTATTTTCGATTAAATATGCGAAGAATTTGTAAAAATTCGCACCGCCCACTATCCGCGGAATTCTGCGAAATTATCGAATTGGGAGTACAATTTTAGCGCGAATTCCGCCTTCGGACGTCAAGCGCGATCCAGCCTCAGATCCAGACGGCGGGGAATATCTACCGAAGGCAGTTCCGCATTTCGCCAGAGTTCGAGGGCCCTTTCCATTCTGCCGCGGTCCGGAATCGAAAAATCTCCCGCATCGTGCGAACGCGTGGCGTCCACGACGACCTTGCTGCCGGGATCGCTGCTCCCGCCCCTGATGCGGACAGAGGGATCCATATGCATGGGCACGAACACATCGTCGATGATAACGGTGTCTCGCGCCGGGTCGTAATGGGAGTTCAGCACCCAGTCCAGATGCTCCCTGTCCCGAATATCGATGTCGTCGTCGACAACGGTGACCCGCTTGCAGGGCGAAATATCCGCGACCATTCGCCCGATCCGTTTGCCGACCCCGGGCTGGCCGGGCCGGACCGACACGATCGCATGGGCAAGCAGCCCGCCGAAGGTCTTGTCGATCGTCACGTCGGTAACGGCCGCCTCGCCGAGATCGTGACGCAGTATCTTCCGAATCTGTCCGGCGTTGGTCAGGCTCTGCATCGTCGTGCTTTCGCTCGGCGGCATCTGGCTCGCGAGGCCGTAGAATATCGGGTTCGTCCGATGCGTGATCGCCGTGACGCGAACAACCGGCCGGTCGCCGGGCGGGCCCATATAGCCGGCGAACTCGCCGAACGGGCCCTCTACCGCCACTTCGCCCGGATGGACGAAACCCTCGATGACGATCTCGGTTCGAGCGGGAATGTCCAGCTCGACCGTGCGGCCCCGAACGAGTTCCAGCGCTTCCTGTTTCAGCCCGCCGGCAAGCGTCGCTTCGTCGACCTCAAACGGCAGCGTCGTCACCGACGCGTAATACATTGCCGGTTCGGCGCCGATGACGAATGCGATCGGCGCGGGTTCGCCGCGGGCGTGCCACGACTGAACGCACCGGGTACCCTGGCGGCCGGGGCCGAGATTGCTGACCATGCGATCGGCGCCGAGGACCTGGGTTCTGTAAACGCCGTAATTCTGAACGCCGCTGTCGGCATCCCGCGTTACCACGATTGCCGTTACGTAGGGGCCCGCATCCTTGCCCGGCGTCCAGACCGGGATCGGCAATCCGCCGAGATCGACCTCGCCGCCCTCATGCACGACCTCGTGGCACAGCGCGGCGTCCACCAGAACCGGCGCCACCGGATTGCAGAGCGCATGCTCCCACTTGTCGTTTATTTCCCCCGGCTCGACGCCGAGCCCCACGGCATAGGCGTCGACGGATGCGCCAAGGGCGCCGGCGGCGACCGGAATATTTCCGCCGTCGACATTGTCGAAGAGAAAACCGAAACGGTCCTTCTCCTCGAGCGCCTGAAACCCCCATTTGACCAGACAGCCGATATCCTCGGCCGAGCTCACCGGCGCCGTCACGCGCCGCAGCAATCCCTGTTGCTCCAGGACCGCGAGGAAATCGCGGATATCGTTATGCGCCATTCTTTTTCCCGGTTTTCTATCGATGGAAGTGCCGTACGGCTCAGGCCCTCGGGTCGCTCGGTTCGAGGCCGAGCTGAATCTCGCCGGCCGTGATCGCCTGCCGGTCCCATGCCATGTTGATCTGCATGGTGGCCGCATGAATGTCGCGGTAGCAGCGCAGGAAATCGCTCTCCGGTACGAGGCCGCGGGCGCCGATCAGAGGATGGAGAATATCGACCGCGCGGATGCACATCACGCCCGCATAGGCATTGTTGCGGCGCCAGAACGCCCTGTCGTGCGGCGTCGTCAGCCGGCCGATCCGTCCGATATCGAGCGCCGTATCGCAGTCGCGCTGCATTAACGCCCAGGCAGCCTCGATAAGCGCGCCGGCTTCCGCGACACGGAGCTGCGCCGAGGCCATTTTCGCCATCGGAGCGCCGCCGATGTTGTTTCGCGCCGACAGGTCCCGTTCCATCGCATCGAGCGCGCCGCGCGCCATGCCGATAACGGGCCCGGAAAATATCTTGTTGGCGCCGCACATCGGCGGCACCCGGAAGATCGGGCCGAAATTCTCCGACGCCTCGATCGTTTCGCCGCGCCGGGCGGCCGCGGTGCTCAACGTCCGGTGCTCGGGGATGAAAACCTCGTCAAGGCCGATGGAACGGGATCCGGTCGCAGCGAGACCGGGCGAGTACCAGTCGTCGATGACCGTGTAGTCGGACCTGGGGACGAGCGCCATACGATGTTCCGGCGGTCCCTCCCCGTTCGCCGGCGGCACGAATACCTGCAGGTTGTTCCAGTCGGCGAAGTCGACGCCGGAAGCGAAACTCCAGACGCCGTTCGCGACGATGCCTCCGTCGACGCGGCGCACCTTGCCGCCTTTCGCCGGGAAGGACGACGCCGTGCAAACGTCGTGATCGTCGCCCCAGACCTCGTCCTGAAGTTCCCGGCACGCCATCGAGACAATACCGTTCTGCGCCGCGAGGTTCGAGAATATCCACGCCGCCGAACCGCAGCCCCGCCCCAGTTCGGCGCAGATGTCGAGCATGCCGCGATGGCTCATCTCGAAACCGCTGTAACGTGCCGGCATCTGTACGCGATAGAAGCCCGCGTCGCGCATCTCCTCGAAGGTCTCTCGGTGAAGCCGGCGATTCCGCTCGGCATCGTGGGCGCGCGAGCGAAACCGCTCGATCATGTCATGCGCCCTGGAAACCAGTTCTTCCTGAGCCTTGTCCTCCGGCACCGTCGTCGACGTTCCGTCTGCCATTTCGATCCCCGGGTTCCTGTCCCCTTTTCCCAAGCTTAGCGCCGCGTTTCCACCCGCGCCATCCATGTCGTCGCGACGAAGATTACCGCTGCGCCGATCCAGGTCCAGAGTTCGGTCGTCTGCTCGAAGGCGAGCCAGGCGATAACGGAAACCAGCGGGAGCCGAAGGAACAGAACCGGGGAGACGAGGCTGGCTTCCGCCAGACCGAATGACCGAGTGAGGCAGAACTGCGCACCGACGCCGGCGAGAGAGAACCCGATTACGTATGGCCACGAGTCCGCCGTCGGCGTAACCCACCATATGAGCGACGGAACCGTCGCCAGCGGCAGCATGAACACAAAGTTCCACACCATGATCGACGGCAGCCTGTCGTATCGCGCGAGCCAGCGTGACAGGGTGTCGGAAGACGCATAAAACGCCGCCGCCGCGAGCGCGAAGAAGATACCGACGTTCATTTCGGAGAAACCCGGCCGGACGATTACGAGCACGCCGCCGAACCCGATCAGCGTGGCTATCAACCGATGGGAACGCAGCTTCTCGCCGAGCAGCCAGACGGCGAAGAACATCGTGAAAATCGGCAGCGTGAACTGGAGCGCAACGGACTCGGCGACGTTTATGAGCGACAGCGAATAGTAGCCCGTGCACATGCCGACGAACCCGCCGGCCGCCCGCAGGAAATGCCGTGTCGGCACTTCTGTCCGGAACAGCTCGCGCCCGGTTCGCAGGATGACCGGCGTAAAGATGATCAACCCCAGGATTTGCCGGAACATCACCGCCTGGAAGACGGTCAGGCCGTGATCCTGCATCGCTTTCACGAGCGTCAGCGACGCCGCGAAACACAGAGCCGCGCCGGTCATCCACAGAATGCCCGCCACCGGATGATGCTGATCCGGCGCCCCCGCTCCGACCGCCATCGGCCGCTCCCTTCCCTTTCTTATTCGATGCCCATCTTTCTCACGCGCACGTCCCGGCGGCAAGCAGCACATTCCGGATAGCGCCCGGAACCGCCTCTTGCCGCTGCGGCTCAACCTCCCTAAGGTCCGGGCAATTCACACAGCGGATAGATCATGGAACATCTGGAAACCGGATATCCCCAACCGTCGGACGAATACCTGAAGCCGACCTATTACTTCGACTGCGACGTTCCCGCGGTCGCGGCTTTCGCAGAAAAGGCGATCGCCGGCGCGACGACCGACAAGGAAAAAGCCATCAAGGCGTTCTACGCGGTCCGCGACGAAATCCGTTACGACCCGTACCGGATCACCGACCGCGCCGACGCCTACAAGGCGAGCGACGTTCTCGATATCGGCGCCGCTTACTGTATACCGAAGGCGTCGCTGCTGACCGCGGTCGCGCGGTATGCCGGCATCCCTTCGGGTATCGGCCTCGCCGACGTCACCAACCACCTGTGCAGTCCGCGGCTGCGCGATGCGATGGGCGGCAAGGAACTGTTCATGCACCACGGTTTCTCGGTGATGCTCATCGACGGCAAGTGGGTAAAGGCGGCGCCTGCGTTCAACATCGAGCTGTGCGACAAGTTCGACGTGACGCCGACGGAGTTCGACGGGGTGGAGGACGCGCTGCTACAGGAATTCGACAAGCAGGGCCGGAAGCACATGCAGTACGTCGCCAGCCACGGCATCTGGTCGGACCTGCCGTTCGACCGGATTCACGACGACTTCACGGCCTATTACGGCCCCGAGCTCTGGGTGCGCTGCAAGGCCGCGGTTGAACATAACGAAAAGAAACAGGCGCAGAACTTCGAAGACGAAAAACCCGTCAACTGACGATCGGACCGGCCGCCAGATGGACCCGAAAGCCGTTCTTCGCACCGCGCGATTGCTCGGGGAGGTCCGCATAGATTCCCACCCGGTGCCGCCGATTCCGGAAGAGGACCTCCCGGAAACGACGGAAGACGGATATCGCGTTCAGACCGCACTCCATGCCTATCTCCGGAAAAACGGTCAGGGCGAACTGGCGGGCTGGAAGATCGGGGCGACGACCGCGACCATGCAGGATTACCTCGGCGTTACCGAACCCGCCTACGGGCGGATCATGTCGGGAACCCTGATAGAGAACGGCGCGAAATTCGCATCTGCGGGATTCTGCAACCCGGGCATCGAATGCGAGATCGCGGTCCGGATCGGACGCGATTCGCACGGGACGGCCTACACGCGCGACTCCGCCGCCGAACTCGTATCCGCGGTCATCCCGGCCATAGAGATCGTCGAGAACCGGTACGGCGATTTCGAGCAGCGCGGCACGCCGACGCTGATCGCGGACGATTTCTTCCACAAGGCCTGTATCCTCGGCGATGAAGTCGGCAACTGGAAATCGATCGATCTTGCCGCCGTTTCCGGATCGGTCCGGATCGACGGAGACGAGAAGGCGCGGGGCACCGGCGCGGCCGTGATGGGCCACCCGCTGGAAGCCATCGCCTGGCTCGCCAACATTCTGGCCAGCCAGGGCGAAAGGTTGAAAGCCGGCGAGTTCGTCCTGACCGGCTCGGTTACGCCCGTCATGTGGCTGGACAGCTTCCCCTGCCGCGCGGAAATCTCGTTCGACGGGCTGGGCAGTGTCGCTATCGAGCTGACTTAGCGGGAAACGCCGGGCCTCAATTGGTCCTGCCGCCCTCGATCTTCTGGCCGACGGCGGGGACGCCGCCCTCTTCGCCCCAGCGCGGCGCGGACTCGATATTGATGCGAAGCTGGTCGAGCATCCGCATGCACGACTGATCGACGATATCCTGGAGCGAGGTCGGACGATTGTAGAATGCGGGGACCGGCGGAAAGATAACCGCGCCGATACGGGCAAGCTTCGTCAGGTTTTCGAGATGGCCGATGTGGAGCGGCGTCTCGCGAATCGCGACAATGAGCTTGCGCTGTTCCTTCAGGATGACGTCCGCGGCCCGGCTGATCAGGTCTCCGGTATTGCCCATCGCAATGTTGGACATCGTCTTGATCGAGCACGGCGCGACGATCATGCCCTCGGAATGGAACGAACCGGACGAGATCGACGCCCCGATGTTTCCCGGCTCGTGGACCTCGTGCGCGAGCCCGTTGATGTAGTCGAGCTCGATATCGTGCTCCATCTTCAACGTCAGCTTCGCCGACCGGCTCATGACCAGGTGAATCTCGATCTCCGGGTCGGAGCGCATCAGTTCCATCAAACGCACGCCGTAAATCGTACCGGTAGCACCGGTAATGCCTACAATAACTCGCTTCATCGGGATTCTTCCTCAGGACTGCGCCGCCACTATAGCGATTTCTTCGCGACTGTCGAATTTTTTACTGCTAAACACTTGATTCAACGACTGTTTGACACTCTCCGATTCACTACGTACGCACGGAACTTCCGGATGACGGATGGCGAAAAGAAGGCCGACGGGGTCAAGAGGTTTCGCGGTTTCATGGCGGAAATGGGCGCCACGCTGACCGTTTGGGAACTCGACCGGGCGACCATCGAGATGGACGTGGACGAAATCCATCTGAATGCCATCGACGTCGTCCACGGCGGCGTCATCGCCGCACTGATAGATACGGCGGGCGCCCATTCCGGCATCTTCTGTACCGTCCCGGGAAACGTACGCCAGGCGATGACGGTCTCCCTGACCGTCAACCTGATGGGCAACGTTGCGTCGGGGCGGCTCACGGCGGCGGCGCGCAAACGCGGCGGCGGCAAGACGATCTTCGTCGCCAGTTGCGACGTCACGGACGAGGCTGGAAATCTTCTCGCCACCGGCGAAGTAACCTGCCGATACGGCCGGGGGAGCCACCTTCCCGAAGGGATAACGCCCCCGTGATCCCAAACGGGCGGCGAATTCGTTAATATTTATCGGCTAGCAATTACCGACGAGACGTCCATATTCACAGAATGTTCCTGAATCCGATGAACAACCGGGCCACAAGCCGCCGTTCCTTCTGCCTCGCGCTGGGCGTCGCAGCCGCCGCGTCGCTCGCGACCGGCCCGGTTCTGGCGTCCGGAAACGCGCCGGCGACACGCGACGCGACGAGCTATCCGGGGATCATCGGCGATTTCCGCACCTACACCGCCAAGCACGAAGATACGTTCGCGGACCTCGCCCGCCGTTTTCGACTGGGCTTTACGGAACTGGTCGCCGCGAACCCCGGAATCGAACCGTGGATTCCAGGCGAAGGAACCGAAGTCGTTCTGCCGAACTGGCATATCGTGCCCGATGCTCCGCGCGAAGGGATCCTGATCAATCTCGCCGACCAGCGCCTCTACTTCTTCCGCGATCGCGGTCTCGTCGAGACGGCGCCGCTCGGGATCGGCGACGACGGCTGGCATACGCCGACCGGAACGACCCGCGTCGTGCGAAAAAAGGCGAATCCCGCCTGGTACGTGCCCAAGTCGATCCGCGCCGAGAACCCGGACCTGCCCTCGGTGGTGCCCGCCGGTCCGAACAATCCGCTCGGCGCGCATGCGCTCTATCTCGGCTGGCCGGCCTATCTCCTTCACGGCACCAACAAGCCCGACGGCGTCGGGCGCCGCGTCAGCCACGGCTGTATCCGCATGTATCCCGAGGATATCGCGCATTTCTTCCGGAACGTGCCGATCGGCACGCCCGTCCGGGTCATCGACGAAACCGTCAAGCTCGCCCGTTTCGCAGGCCGGCTATGGCTCGAAGTCGTTCCGAACCAGGATCAGGCCGACGAACTGGAAATAACGGGCAAGCTGACGCCTGCCGTTCCGCCGGCGTTCGAACGAAAGGTGATCCTGGCGGCGGGCGATCTCGATGCGAATATCGACTGGGATACGGCATACAGAGTCGCGGCCGAGCGTCGCGGCTATCCCGTCGCGATCACACCGGCGCCGCCGATTCACGCCGAAGCGATTCCGATTCCCTCGCAGTCCGCGGCGGACGAGACGGAATAATCGCGGTCCGGCATTTCCGGCATAAACAAAAAGCATTCGTCGGGCGCTTTTTTCGTTTCCGCGCCGGGTCGTCGGGCGCCGGAATCGAATGCGGCGGCCCGGTCTCCCGGGCCGCCGCATCGAAACCGTTCGGAATTATTTCCGCAGATTGCGCGAGAACAGGCGATCGGCCTTGTCGCTCGCAGCCTTGGCCTCGGCAGCGGCAGCGCGAGCCGCGGCAGCCGCATCCTGAGCGGCAACAGCCGCCGCACGTGCAGCAGCCGCAGCGTCGTCAGCCGTCTTCTTGTTGGCCATGACCTGCGATTCGAGCTTGCTGATTTCCTGCTGCTGGGCCGTGGTTTCACAGCCGGCAGCGAACAGCAGCGGAGCCGCAATCACAGTCACGTATTTGAGATACTTCATTCTTCCCCCTCCTTAGGGTTTTCGACACGTACGCCAAAAGTTTCCCGGACGAAAACGGCGCTCATATATTAAACGCATATTTAGCCGTTGGTTCCGAAAATTTATTTCGGAAAGCATGGCTAACACATAAATAGTTTCAAATCCATTGATTCAACTCAAGTTTTCCGCGGCATTTTCGGCTAATGCCACAAGTTCTGATACGGTCCAGGTGCCATTGTCATTCAGCCGGGACGCCAGATCGGCAGGAACGGCATCGATTCCGAGATACGCGCCGCTGATGGCGCCGGCCATCGCCGCCGTCGTATCGACATCGCCGCCAGCCGCTATCGCGGTGCAAATCGTCTGCCAGTAGTCGTCCGGCGTCCTGAATACGGAAAAGAGGCTCCACAGGACGCTGGGAAACACGAACGGCGCGATTCCGTCGAACGCAAGCCGCGTTTCCGGCTCCCAGCCAGCACGGGAAATAATCGGGAACGCGTCGTCGGGCGGCAAATCCGCGTAATCGGCAAGGTCCCGGATCGCCTGCGCCATCTCCCGATCGTAGATCCCGGCCCAGTCGGCAAGAATCGGCGCCATCGCAGATGCTTCCGGACGCAACCCCGAAACCGCCATCGACACGGCGCCCGCGATCGCGACCGCTCCGGCGGAACACCGCGGATCGGCGTGCGTAATCCGGCCCTGATCGTGCGCCACCTGGATCAAACGTTCCGGATCGTCCCGATAGACGAGTCCGATCGGCGCCGCACGCATCGCACTGCCGTTCCCCGCCGCCGGTGCGGGCACCCCGGCGGATTCCCAGCTTTCGCCGGCGATCAGCTTCCGAGCGGCGTCCTCCGTCGTTCTGCCGCGCCCCACGATCCGGTCGTCTCGAAAGAGGTCGGCGATCCTGCGCGCGTAGTCCTCCGCGTCGAATCCGCCGCGGCTGGCGAGGCTTTCGAGGAGTTCCCGCGTCAGCTGCGTGTCGTCGGTATATTGTCCGAACGCGTAGGGCGGCCGGCCTCGCTCCCCCGCTTTCCCAGCCATCAGTTCGGTGTCGACGTAGCGCGCGCAAATCTGCGCCGTATACCCCTCGACGACGAATCCGAGCGCATCGCCGACGCATTGTCCGACGATACAGCCTTTGAACCGGTCTTTAAGTGCGATGGACACGTGCCCGCGGCCTTTCCGCGCCGCCGGGCGGCGCCGTCTGCTATTCCGAGTTCTCGGTTGCCCCTCTCATCCCGCCCCCGCAGCGCCTGCAGAGCGAAAGAGCGATGACGGCAGCAAACGTCGGGGAACCAGGCGGCCCTTCTGTCCGGCGCATGAAGTTCGGCTACCGCGGCGTCGTCTTCAACATCGACCTTGCCGTCCGTGGAACGGCGAGCCGGTGCGATGATATGGCGCACCCAAGGCCACCGGAAGACGCGCTTTGGTATCATGTCGTATCCAAGATTGCCAGCCGTCTCCGGCAGGCGCTCCGACCGTCTCCGTCGCCTCCTGCGCCCGCCACCTGCGTCTCGCCGATCACTTTTTCGCGGGCGCGCTCGAAATGGGCGGAATTTGCCGCATTCCGCGGCCGGGGCGTTCGCGAATGTCCGATCCGGCCATGGCAATCCACCGCCATTCGTTTATCCTGAGCTCAGCCGCATCGACAGGTTGCGCCCCGCCCTTTCCGAAACAACCCTGCAACGCCGAAAAAGAAGACCGCCCAATGGATTGGACTCAATACTGGTTCATGTTTCCGGTTGCGATGTGCGTCGCGACCTCTGCGATGCTCAGCGGTATCGGCGGCGCGGCGCTGTTCATCCCGATATTCGTGATCGGCTTTCCATTGCTCGGGCCGGAATACCCGCTCGCGACATCCGCGGCGATCGGTTCCGCGCTGATGACCGAAGTTTTCGGATTTTCGTCCGGATTCATCGGTTACTACCGGAAGGGGCTTATCGACTTCAAAAGCGCCGTACCGTTCATCTGCGTGTCGATCCCGGTCGCCGTTGCCGGCGCTCTTCTGTTCGGGGTTCTTCAGGAACAGGAAACGCTCCTCAAAGCCGCCTACGCGATCCTGATGCTCGCACTGTGTCCGGTGATTTTGCGTCATACGCCGCCCCGGGAGGTTCCGCACGAGTCGGGCGAAGCGGCGCACGCCGCAATTGCCGACACGGAAATCCGGAGCATCACCGGACGGAACGGCGTCACCTACCGGTATCACAAGCCGCGCCAGGGGCCCGTCGGTGCGGTATTCACGAGTATCGGATCGTTTCTGACCGGCTTTCTGGGCGTGGGCGTGGGCGAAGTCATCCTGCCGCAGCTCGTCAAACGCAACCTCGTACCGGTTGCGGTTGCGGCGGCGACCTCGGTATTCACGGTTATCGTGACCATCGCCTCCGCCTCGTTCACGCAGATCAGTCTTTTGATAGATGCCGGCGGACTGAACGCCGTGCCGTGGAATCTCGTCTGTTACACTATTCCCGCAGTCATCATCGGCGGTCAGATCGGCCCGATGCTCCAGGGGCGCGTCGCGCAGCGGACCATGGAAAAGGCCATCGCCATCCTTTTCGGGCTGATCGGCGTCGCCATGGCATGGATCTCGTTGCGGGCCGTTCTCTGACGCCGGCTCCGCTGCACCTGCCGATTGGCTTTCGCGGCCGAATGGTTTAGCTAGTCTGACAGCACGGTCGTAACAAAATCATGCCTGCGAGAATCCATCCCGTAATACTGTCCGGCGGATTCGGAACGCGCCTGTGGCCCCGTTCGCGGCTTTCCTACCCGAAACAGTTCCTGCGACTCGTCTCCGACAACAGCCTCCTGCAGGATACCGCGCAGCGGGTATCCGATCCGTCGACCTTCGCGCCACCGCTGATGATCTGCAACGAAGAGCATCGTTTCATCGTCGCGGAACAGCTCCGCGAGATCGGCATCGCGCCGAGCCATATCGCGCTCGAACCCGTCGCGCGCAACACGGCACCCGCCGTCGCGGCAGCGGCGGCCATTCTGACGGCGCAGGACGAGAATGCCCTGATGCTCGTTTTGCCGTCCGATCACACGATCAAAGATACGGCGAACTTCCGGAGCGCCGTGAAGACGGCCGCGGAGGCGGCGGCGGACGGCGCGCTGGTAACCTTCGGAATCAAGCCCGACCGGCCGGAAACGGGATACGGCTACATCGCCCGAGGCGACAGGCTAGGGACCCGGGAAGGCGTATTCGAGGTCTCCAGTTTCGTCGAAAAGCCCGATGCACCGACCGCCCGCAAATACGTCGAAAGCGGAAAATACCTCTGGAACAGCGGCATGTTCCTTTTCGCCGCCTCGGCGTTCCTGACCGAATGCGAAGCGTTCGAAGCCGATATCGTCGCGGCGGCGCGGGGCGCCGTGGAGAAAGCCGAGAACGATCTAGTTTTCCTGAGGCTGGAAGGCGGTGCCTTTGCCGCCTCCCCGTCGAAATCGATAGACTACGCCGTCATGGAGAAAACCGGAAAGGCCGCGTTGGTGCCCGCCGACATCGGCTGGAACGACGTCGGCTCATGGGATTCCCTGTGGGAAATCGGCGAGAAGGACTCGAGCGGCAACGTCGTCTAGGGAGATGCGATCGCCATCGAGACGAAGAACTCTCTGATATCCTCGCCGGAGGGCCCGCTCG
Source organism: Alphaproteobacteria bacterium (assembly GCA_038148075.1). Taxonomy (GTDB): domain Bacteria; phylum Pseudomonadota; class Alphaproteobacteria; order MPNO01; family UBA830; genus JAYQUR01. Next base: position 18,406 of record JAYQUR010000017.1, read on the forward strand.
TTGCGACGCTGGGCGTCGAGAACCTCGTCGTCGTCGCCACGATGGACGCCGTCCTCGTGCTGCCGCGAGAGCGATCGCAGGACGTGAAGACGGTCATCGACCGACTTCGGTCGGACCGGCGTCAGGAACCCACCGACCATCCGCGCGTATAGCGTCCGTGGGGTTTCTACCAGACCGTCCATTACGGCGACCGTTTCCAGGTCAAGCGCATCACCGTGAACGCTGGTGCGGCGCTTTCGCTGCAACGCCACCATCACCGGGCCGAACATTGGGTCGTCGTGAACGGTGTGGCGGAAGTGACAAAAGACGAAGAAACTCTCGTCCTGCACGAAAACGAGTCCGTCTATCTGCCGCCGTTGTGCATCCACCGGCTCGCCAATCCCGGCAAGGTTCCGCTGAATCTCATCGAAGTTCAGTCGGGCAGTTATCTCGGCGAGGACGACATCGAGAGGCTCGAGGACATCTACGGACGAAACTGAAAAGACCGCGATAGAGCCTTGAAAATTAACCGTTTTCGAGGATGTGGATAAGTCTGGGGACAAAATCGGACCGGTTCGCCCCTCTTGAAATGGCTTTTTTAATAAATTCCTATATTTCAATAACTTAGACTAATTCATCTGTCGATCCGATGCGACTGGGTACATGTGTATGTCTATTTGTTTCGGCACATCGTAGCCACCTTGCCGGCGTGTAACGCCGCAATGAAACCGCAATAGCGGAGGACCGTCCCGGGCGCGCGGCACAGTTTCGGGCATTCCTTTGCTAGGCGTTGACCATCACTCCGGAGCCCGTTTGTGCCCGCGCTCCGGCTGCATTCTTCGGAAACTGGCCTCTCCTGTATTCGAGACCCGAACCTGTTCTGAACGCCTTTTGGGAAAAATATCCGTTTTCCCAAGAATTATGGTTAACGGCCGCATTGCTTGTCGGGCCCGGCATTCTTCACCCAAATCCTGCGATTGTCTTCACCGCGCGGGTTGTTCTATTCTTTTTCAAATAACGAGCGCGGAAGGTTGGGGAGTGTAAGCATCTTCCGCGGAACGGCGGTGGAGGATGGAACCATGCTGTTTAGGGCACTGCTAAAACACTCGATCAAGTTCGGCGCACTGCGCTTCATCGATGCCAAAGGCAACGTATCTGTATTCGGCGACGGCTCGGAGCCACGCTGTACCGTTCGCCTCAAGCGAAACAGCCTGAACTACTCCCTTGCCTTCAATCCGGCCCTTTCGGTGCCGGAGGCGATCATGGAGGGCGATCTCGTCGTCGAAGACGGGTCGCTGTTCGACCTGATCGAAATTGCCGCCCAGAATTATTCCCGGGTCGAAAATTTTCCGCTGGCCGGGGCGTTGCGCCTGAT
>JAYQUR010000018.1:0-19698 GCA_038148075.1 Alphaproteobacteria bacterium
GACGACGACAGCAAGGAGATGCTGGACGAGCTGTTCGGTTACACCGAGGACGACGACATCATCTACGAGCACGAATGGCGCCACGGCGACCTTATGATGTGGGACAACTGGTGCTCGGCGCACGCGCGGACGGATTTTCCCGAAACGGAACTCCGGATGCTGCGCCGTTGTACGATCAAGGGCCAGCCGCTGAACGAATAGCCGCAGGGGAGGAACAAGATGGCACTCAACATCCGCAAGCTTGCGCCGAAAATCGGCGCGGAAATTCTCGATATCGACCTCAACGAGGACCAAAGCCCCGAAACCGTCGCCGAGATCAACAAGGCATGGCTGGAGCATGTGGTCCTGCTGTTTCGCGGCCAGAAGCTGACCGCCGAACGCCAGGTCGAGATCACGGGCTGGTTCGGCAAGCCGGGCGACCTGACGCGGCCGAAAAAATACCGGACGAGCGGCCACGACGCGCTGCCGCCGGGGATGATGCTGATCTCCAACATTCGCGAGAACGGCGAGCCGATCGGCAACCTGCCGGACGGCGAGATGATGTTCCATCACGACATGCTGCATAACGAGAAGCCGCACAAGGCGACGCTGCTCTATGCGGTGGAGATTCCGTCGACCGGCGGCAATACGCTGTTCGCCAACGGCTACGCCGCCTACGAGACGCTCGACGACGACGTGCGTAGCGCGCTGGAAAACCGCAAGGCTTTCAACCACTACAATTACGGCACCACGATCAAGGGGGCGAACAACGGTATCGAGGCGTTTTCGGAAGCCGTGCATCCGGTCTTCCGGACGCACGACGACACCGGCCGCAAGGCGATCTACGTCAACCGGCTGATGACCGAAAGCATCGTCGATATGGACGGAGCGGAATCGGAGCGGTTGCTGGAAGCGGTCTACGACCATTCTGAAAAGCCCGAGTTCGTCTACGAGCACGAATGGCAGCTTGGCGATCTGCTGCTGTGGGACAACCGCTGCTCGATGCATGCGCGCACCGATTTCCCCGGGACCGAACGCCGCCTGATGTGGCGGACGACGGTCAACGGCGAAAACCGGCCGGTCTGAGGGAACGCCGAATGGGCAAGATCCTCACCGACGAGCAGATCCGCGCCTGGGACGAGGACGGCTGCATCCATCCGATCCGCGCCTTCGCCCCCGAAGATGCGCAGAAGAACCTGCGGCACTTTCTCGATCTCGAACAGACCATCGGCGAGGAGCCGCAGAACCGCTTCAAGATCAAGGCGCACCTGCCGTTTCCGTGGATGTGGGACATCATTCGCAACGAGAATATCCTCGATGCCGTCGAGGACCTGATCGGCCCGAATATCCTGTGCTGGGGCTCGTCTTTCTTCACCAAGCAGGGGAACGACACGCGGTTCGTCTCATGGCACCAGGATTCGACCTATTACGGCCTGTCCGAGCGCTCCACCCTCAACGTCTGGTATGCCTTCAGCCGATCCGACGTTGAATCCGGCTGCATGCAATACATCCCCGGCACCCACAAGGCCGGCCAGCTCGACCACGAGGAAACATTCGCGGAGGGCAATCTGCTCGTGAAGGGGCAGACGATCCGGGATATCGACGAAAGCGCGGCAGTGCCGGTCGTCCTTCAGCCGGGCGAGTTCTCGATCCACCACGAATCCGTCGTTCACGGTTCGGGCCCCAACAATTCGGCGGCGCCCCGGATAGGCATCTCGATCCACTATATCGCGCCGCACGTCCACCAGGTGCTGCTCAAGAACGGCTCCGCCTCGCTTCTGCGCGGAGAAGACACGCACGGGCATTGGCGTTACGATCCGGAACCCGAAACCGATTTCGATCCGATCTGCCTGGAGGCGCTGGACAAGGCCTATGGCGAATACAAATCGGGTGTCGGCAAGTTTTAGGAATTTGATCGCCCCGAAAGGAGGCCGCGCATGCCGAAGATCCTGAGCGACGAGCAACTCGAACAGTGGGACCGCAACGGCGCGGTCTGGCCCGTCGACCTGATGACCGAGGACGAGGCCGGCGAACTGCGCCGCCGCTTCGACGACCTCGAAGCCAAGATGGGCCGCGAGGCGCAGTCCCAGTTCCGCATCAAGGCGCACCTGCCGTTTCCCTGGCTTTGGGATCTCGTCACCTCGCCGCGCCTCGCTGACGCGATCGAAGACCTGATCGGCCCCAACATCGTGTGCTGGGGATCGTCCTTCTTCACCAAAAGCGCCCACGACCCGCGATTTATCTCGTGGCATCAGGATTCGACCTATTACGGCCTCGAGCCGCCGGAATCGATTACCGCCTGGGTCGCCTTCACGGAGGCGAACGAGCTGTCGGGCTGCATGAAGATCATCCCCGGCAGTCACAAGGGCGAAGCGATCCTGCCGCACGAGGAAACCTACGATCCGAACAATCTGCTGTCGCGCGGCCAGACAATCCGCGACATCGACGAGAGCAAGGCCGTCGCGATGCCGCTGAAGCCGGGCCAGTGCTCGATCCACCACAACAAGACGATCCATTCGTCGGAACCCAACAACGCCGACTGGCCGCGCGTCGGTTTCGCGATCCACTTCGCGGACAGCTCGGTGAAACAGGCCCAGTTCGACGACGCTCTCGCCATCCACATCCGCGGCGAAGATCCCGAAGGCAACTGGATCGAGGATCCGCGCCCGGAATACGAACTGTCGCCGGAGAGCGTGAAGGCCGTCGACGAGTACTGGCATCGCTACCGGACGGCGATGACGGCCCAGACCTGACGAGCAACGCCTGAAACGAACACCTGACGCCGGACATCCGATCCGCCTATAAACGCGCATGGCGCTTCCCGAACTCATGACCGTCGACGTCGGCGGCACTCCCATTGCGATCCGCGATACGGAAACGGACGGCCCGGCCGTCGTCCTCTTGCACGGGCTCGGCGGCTCGGCGCAGACCTGGGCGTTCCAGTTCCGGGCGCTCGCCGACCGGTTCCGCCTGATCGCCTGGGATATGCCGGGTTACGGCGCATCCGGCGGCTTCGTTCGCGACAATCCGTCCGTCGACCAGTACGCCTTCGCGCTGGACGCCGTGCTCGACCTGCTCGAAGTCGGCAAGGTCCACGTCGTCGGCCAGTCGGTCGCGGCGCTGATCGGCGCGGCCTACGCCGCCGAGCACCCGGACCGCACGTCGTCCTATGTGTTCTGCCAAGGCCTGACCGGCCTCGGCGGGTTGCCGGAGGCCGACCGCAAGCGCGAGCGGACCGCGCGTCTGGCGGCGATGCGGGAAATGGGCGCGGAGCGGTTCGCGGAGGAACGCGGCCGCATGGTCCTGGGCGACGGCGCGCCGCCGATGATCGCCGAACTTGCCGTCACCATTATGAAGCGCGTTCCCGAAAAGGCCTACTGCCAGGCCGTCGAGATGATGGCAGATACCGACTTCTTCGATATCGCACCGCGCATCGCCTGCCCGGCGCTGGTGATCGCGGGCGGCGTCGATCCGGTCGCACCGCTCGCAGCCTGCGAGACGGCACGCAATGCGCTCGCCGGCGCTTCCATGTCGGTCATCGACGGGGCGGGCCATTACGGCTGCATGGAAAACCCGGCAGCGTTCAACGCGGCGCTGACGTCCTTTTTCGACCGGGCGGCGGAAACTCGCTGAACTGCCGGCACCGCATCGAGGCCGTCCCCTGCTCGCCGGCGCAACATCCAAATACACGAAACACCGGCGGCGGGCGGACCGCGACGCCACGACGCACTTACGCGGACGGACCTGCCGTTTGTATCATCGGGGTGTCAACGCCGCCGAAAGTCCGCGGCGACATACGCAATTGTTGAGGAAACCCAGGCCATGCTGCAGACCCTGACCAAACCGCAGGAACCGTGGGTCGGTTCGCGCGCGCGCATCGGCGTCATCATCCCGTCGACCAACATCTCGGTCGAATACGACTGCCAGCAGCTCGCGCCGCAGGGCGTGACCTGGCACTTCGGGCGCTTCTTCGTCGAACAGCCCGACCTGTCGAGCGACGACATGTTCCTCGCCTTCATCGATGCGATCCGCGACACGATCCCGCACGCGATGCGCGACATCATGACCTGCGAGCCGACCTACATCATGATGGGCATGTCGGCGGAAACGTTCTGGGGCGGGCTCGAGGGCAATGCCGAGTTCGCGGCGCGGCTGCGAGAGGATATCGGCCCCGACATGGGCCTGACGACGGGGGCGAACGCGCTCGACGCGGCGCTCAAGGCGTTCGGCGCCAAGCGCGTGGCGGCGCTGACGCCCTACCAGCCGATCGGCGACGAACAGGTGCACCGCTTCCTCACCGAGACCGGCTACGAGGTCTCCAAGGTGGTCGGGCTGAAGTGCGACACCGCGACGTCCATCGCGCACACGCCGCCTAGCGAGGTGATCGACGTCATCCTCAACGAGCTCAACGACGACAGCGTCGACGCGATCGTACAGGCGGGCACCAACCTGAGCGGCCTCAACCTGTTCCCGACGCTCGAAAAGCAGCTGAACAAGCCGGTGATCCCGATCAACGTCGCCACCATCTGGCACGCCTTCCGCTCGATCGGCATCCAGGACAAGTTCCAGGGCAAGGGCTGGCTGCTGGAGAGGTTCTGACGGCCGGCCGCTTGGCGCACGCCGGGAAAAGAGATCGGCAGAAGCAGGGCTATTCCGCCGCCACCTGCCCGCGCTCGGCCTGCGCAGCGCGTGAGCCTGTCTCGAGCAGGTCCTTCCAGTGGCGGTACCAGCCGACGAAGCACCCCTCGTAGTCCCACTTCTCGCAGTGGCTGACGGGGTTGAGGCCGATTTTCTCGGCTTCGGCGTCGGGGCCTTCCTTCATCGTCCGCAAGCCGCGGTCGTAGAGGTTCCATCCGGGATCGCCGCCGGCCATTCCGGCCTGCGCGGTATCGAGCGAGACGACGTCGTCCGACGTCGACAGGCCGGAGACGAGGAAAAAGTCCTCGAACTTCCGAAGGCGCGCGAACCGCGCCTCCCTGGACTCGCCTTTGGGCGCGATGCACCAGATCGTTACCTCGCACTTGCCGGGCCCGAGCGGGCGGTGGGTGCGCAGATGCGTCGAGGCGAGGTCGTTGAGGACGAGGTTCGGATAGACGAGAACGTTGCGGCCGCGGCGCAGCATCCAGTGCGCCTTGTCCTTGCCGAACGTCTTCTCGATGTACTCGGTCGCCGGCGCCAGCGGCGCGCCCTCGGGGCTGGACCGGTCGGCCCAGATCACCATATGGCCGTTGCCGAGATAGTACTGGCCGTTCTCGACGTTGCCGACGATGCGCCCGACTTCGGTCTTCATCAGCCCGCCGAGGCCCTCGCGCTCCTCGCGGGCGAGGATGGTGTTCATGAAGTTCCGGTGCACGGTGGAGACGTGATAGGCGTCGCAGACGTTGTCGGCCTGCACTTTCCAGTCGTGGTCGCACACGTAGGTCTGCGAGCCGGCCACGAGCTCCATGCCGTCGGGCGACTGGTCGGCGAACAGGTCCATGAAGAACTTCGCCTCGCCGAGATGGTCTTCCAGCGCCGGCAATTCGTCGATCAGCGCGCCGAAGATGAAGCCGCGATATTCGTCGAGTTTCGCGATCGGCGTGAGGTCGTAGTGCGAACGGTCGAATCCGTCGCCGTAGCCGCCCTCCTCGTTCTTGATGCCGATGCATTCGCCGGAGCATTTGTACGACCAGCCGTGGAAGCGGCAAGTCAGCGTCTTGGCGTTGCCCTGGCGGAACGGCGTGACGATGGCGCCGCGGTGCGAGCACGCGTTGATAAACGCCTTGAGCGAGCCGTCCTCCTGGCGGTGGACGAACACCGGCTGGTCGCCGATATGCGTCGCCCAGTAATCGCCGGCGTTCGGCACCTGGCTCTCGTGGCACAGGAAGTTCCAGTTCCGTTCGAAAACGAACTCGACCTCGGCGTCGTAGATGTCGGGGTCGGCGTAAATCGAGCGGTGCACGCGGAACTCGGCGTCGCTGTCGACACGGTCGTCGACCTTGCCGGACAGGTCCAGAACGGGTCCTTCGTAGGCCATGGGCTTTTCCTCGGATACGTGTGCCGTTTCGGGGGATTTTAGCACGAATTCCCGGGGCGTCATGTGCGCGGTGGGAAAGGTCGATATAACGACGCGTGGGGCAATGGCTCCGGACATTTCCGCCCTGTAAAATCCCCCGACAACCGACGAACCGCAAGGGAGAGAAGCGGCGTGTCCATCTCCGATATACCGTCAGAACCGGACTGTAGCCGCTACGCAAGCGTTGCGGACCAGTTGCGCTCGCACGCGGAAGCGCGACCCGACAAGCCGTTTATCGAGGCGATCGACCGCGGCACAGCGATCGGTTACGGCGAGATGTGGCGGCTCGCGAACCGGATGGCGCGGTTCCTGGCCGGGCGCGGCATCGGCCCGGGCGGGCGCATCGCGGTGCTGACCGACAACCGGCTCGAAATGCCGGTGCTCTATTTCGCGATCCAGCGCTACGGCGCCGCGTTCTGCACGATCAACGTGGAGGTCAATGCCAGCCACGTGCGCGAGATGCTGAGCCGGATGCAGCCCGAACTGGTGCTCTGGCACGAGGACCTGGACGCGGCCGCTTTCGGGCATGGCGAGCACGCCGAGTGGATTTCGTTCGGCGACTGCGCGCCCGCCGGCGAGGCGTCGGACGGCGGGCTTTTCGAGGCGCTCAACTCCAGCTCGGATGCGGATACGCCGGACGATCCCGCGCCGGACGCCGGCGCGGGCCCGGAAGACCTCTGCGTCCTCAGCTTCACCTCGGGAACGTCGGCGGCGCCGAAGGGCGTGATGCACCGCTTCGGCAACTACTTCTGGATCGCAGACCAGACCCTCGACATGTGGAAACTGACCGACGCCGACCGCATGCTGGAGTTCCGCTCGCTGAGCTGGGCGTCGTCGCACATGCTGTGCCTGATGCCCGCCTTGCGGGTGGGGGCGACAATCCTGCTCGCCGACCGGTTCTCGCGTTCGCGCTTCTTCGGCTGGCTCCGGGATCGTTCGCCCACCATGGTGATCGGCGTGCCGACAGTCATAAACATGCTGCTGGAGCACGACGCCGCGCCGGAAGACGTCGCCGCCACGAAGGCGCTTCGCTTCATGTCGTCTTCGACCGCACCGCTGATGGTCGAGCAGCACAAGCGGTTCGAGGAAACCTACGGCGTCGAGCTGGTCCAGCTCTACGGCATGAGCGAGGGCGGCATCGTCGCCAGCAACCACGTCGGGGCGCGGCGCATCGGCAGCGTCGGCCGTCCCGGGCTGTACCAGAACCTGCGGATCGTCGGCGGCGACGGCGAAATTCTCGCAGACGGCGAAACCGGCGAGATCGAGATCGGCGGCGCGCAGCCCGCCTCGGGCTACCTGCTGCCCGACGGCACGATCGATCCGATAACGCGGCTCAAGACGGGCGATCTCGGCTATCTCGACTCGGACGGCTTCCTGATCGTCACCGGACGCGCCCGCGACGTGATCATCCGCGGCGGCGTCAATATCGCGCCGCTCGAGATCGACAACGCGCTCGCCGCACACCCGGACGTTCGCGAGGCGGCAACTATCGGCGTGCCCGACCGGGTCTATGGCGAGGAACCGGTGGGGTTCGTGTCCCTGAAGGCGGGAAGCGCCGCAGACGCCGAAGCCATCCTCGCGCACAGCGCCGCGACGTTATCGGACTTCAAGCGGCCGCGGCGCATCGTGGTGCTGGACGAGATTCCGAAGAACGATCGCGGCAAGATCGACCGCAACGCGCTCGCGGAAATGTGGCGGCGGGATTTTTCCGGTGTCTGCTAACGCAGACTGGCGCCGCCCCTATTCCAGCCCGTAGGTAACCGTCACCGTGACGTGGAGCGTCTGTTCGCCGCGCGCGACCGGCACGCTCTCCGCCGACGAAGCGCGCGCGAGCGTCCGCAGCAACGGTCCGGGCGACGCCACGGCCCCTTCGCGGATGGCGATCACCTTGCCGAGCTTCACGCCCGCGGATCGCGTATAGATCTCGGCCTTGCGGCGCGCATCGGCGACGGCGCGACGGCGCGCCTCGTCGAGCAACTCTTCTTCCTTGTCGATAAAGAACCGCACGCCGTTCATCTGGTTCGCGCCGGCCCGGATCATGGCATCGAGAATCCGTCCGAGCGCGTCGAGATCGCGTACCCGCACGGCAACCGTATTGGCCGCGCGGTACCCGTCGATCCGGGGCGTGCCGCCCGGCTGCGGCCGGCCGTAGCGCGGCGAGACGTTGAACGACTGGGTCTGCATGTCGCGCTCCGCGATTCCGGCGTCGCGAACCGCTTTGAGAAGCGTTTCGACCTTCGCATTGTTCTCGGTGACTGCGGCCCCCGCTTCCGACGCTTCGGTGACGACACCGACCGAGATCGACGCGGTATCGGGCGGCGCGGCGGCCTCGCCGGTCCCGGACACGGTGATCGTCCGATCCGCATGGTCGTCGGCAAGGGCGGGCGTCGCCACCAGCGCCGTCATGACGGCAAGAACGGTCAGGGCGCGGTGAAACGGCTGGGCTATCATGTTCGGTCTCCGTCGGATTTCGTTCTGTTCGGCAATTTTCGCCGCAATAGCTGACAGCGAAATAAGGCAGCCTTATGGCGGCTCCGCCTCCAACGCCGGGACGAGATTCTTGATTTGGCATCGATGCCAGCGCATTGTCCCGCATTATGTACAGATTCGCCCGCTCCGGCATAGCCGCGCTTCTGATCGGCGCCGCCGCCCTCGCGGCGCTCCCGGCCAGGGCGGATATCGCCAAGGCCATCGCGGCCTATCGCGCCGGCTACTACAAGACCGCTTTCATGGAATTCCAGCGCCTCGCAGATGCGGGCGACCCGCTGGCGCAGTTCAACCTGGCTGTCATGTACCTGTCGGGCAACGGGATCGACCGCGACGTCGGGAAGGCCGTGGATCTGCACCGCAAGGCCGCCGACCAGGGTTTGGCCCTCGCCCAGCACGGGCTCGGCGTCCTCTACTACCAGGGCACGGGTGTCGAACAGGATTTCGAAGAAGCGCTGAAATGGTTCCGCAGGGCGGCGGCGCAGCAGTTCCCGAACGCGGAGTTCAACATCGCCGTGATGTATTTCAACCGGCAGGCGCTAGCGCGCGACGATTTCGAGATCGTCAAATGGGTTAGCCTGGCGGCAGCGCGCGGTTTCGGCCCGGCGCAATACCGGCTCGGCGAGATGTACGAAAAATCGATAATCGTCCGCCGCGACCCGGAGGAGGCATTGCGCTGGTACCGTCTCGCGCTGAAGAACGGGCAGACCCGGACGGCATCGGAGGCGATCGCCCGGCTCGAACAGAGCCTGAAGATCGACAGGGGCAGCGAAATCGCGGTGTCCGTCAACGCCGCGCCGCAGGCCGGTTCGAAACCGTCGTCTCCGCCCGAGAACCGTAAGCCGCCGCAAGCAGCGACCGCGGCACCGTCACCGCAACGCGAGAGCGCGCCCGAAACCGCCCCGGCGAAAGGCCTCGATTCGTCCGAAGAACCGGCGAAAGCTGACCCGCCCGTTCCGGTAGAGCCGCCGGCGGAGGCGACGGCGGCCGAGACCGCGCCGTCGACGCCTGCGCCGCCCCCCGCCCCGACCGCCGCCGGGACGGTTGCCGCCGTGCCGCCGGAGTCTGCGCCCGCCGCCCGCGCCGAGCCGTCCCCCGAAACGACGGGCGAAAATTCTCCGGAGCCGGCAGGGCGGACCGCCGCCGCAACGCCCCCGGAAGCCTCTCCCGAACCCTCCGAACCGCCCGAGCCGGCTGACCGCACCAAAGAATGGCGGGTCCAGTTCGCTTCGTTCCGATCGGAGGCCGATGCCGAACAGGCATGGAACGAGCTGGTCCAGAATGCCAAGGGGCTTCTGAACGGGGTCAGTCCGATCATCGAGCGCGCCGACCTCGGCGACCGCGGCGTCTATCACCGTCTCCAGGCAGGGCCCATCGCCGAAAAAACGGTAGCGATTGGACTTTGCACGCGACTTCGGGAAATACTGCCCGAGCAGGGTTGCCTGCCCGTCCGGATAACGGAACCGGTTTCCCGTAGAAGACCGGCCGTGCCCGATACGATGCGGAGCTGGCGCCCGGGTTGGTAGGGAACAGCGGCCCGTACGCCGCGTTTACACAATCGCAACGGCCGCGGTATGTACTGCGTGCCGTCGCCAGTCGATACCGACCGGAAGCGTCCGAAACATGATCGTCATCCGTATCGCCCTGTGGCTCGTCATCATCGGAATCCTCGCCTCGCCCGCAATCGCGTGGTACGGGCTGGAGGACAAGCCGCTGGTCGCCGCCAAGGCGGAACTCAGCATCCGCGACATCAAATCCGCGCAGGAATTCATCAAGCAGTACGACCCGCGCAACCTGTCGGACGGAAAGATCACGGAGATTACGGCGACGCCGCAGCAGATCAACGCAGGGCTTACCGGCGCGCTCTCCGCCGCGCCGATGCTGAAGGCCCGGGTCGTGCCAAGCCGTTACGGCCTCCTTGCCGGCATTACGGGGGAGGTACCGGTCCCCGACAACCCGTTCGGGCGCTACGTCAATATTCGCATGCTGGTGGAATCGTCCGAGAACGGCGTCCGCATCGGCCGGATGAGTATCGGCGAGATAGAGGTCCCGTCCGCGATCGTGCGGCCGGCTTTCATCCTGGTGATGGACCAGCTCGCGGGTTCGGGCCGCGGCAAGGCGTTCCTCGACACGATCAAGAGCGTTCGCGTCTCCGGCGACCGGATCAAGGTCGTCTACAGCCCGAAGGACGGCCTGCTGGACGAAATCAAGAGCGCCGCCAAGAAAACCGTCGTGGCAGGCGATCCCGCGCTGACGCGCATCTACTGGGAGCGGATACACGAAATCTACGCGAAGCTGCCGAAAAGCGGTCGCGTCTCGTTTACGCGCTACTTTCAGCCGATGTTCGCGCTGGCGGCAGAACGGTCGCGGACCGGCGATCCGGTCGAGGAGAACAAGGCCGCGATCTTCGCGCTCGGCATGTTCTTCGGCGACATCCGGCTCGAACGGTTCGTCGGCGAGGTCCGGAGCGGCAAGTATGCGGGACTGCCCCCGAAAACCAGCCACGTCCGGCTTCAGAACCGCCACGACTGGGTGCAGCACTTCCTGCTGTCGGCAGGACTTACCGTCTCGGGCGGGCGCGGCATCGCGGATTTCATCGGCGAAGCGAAGGAGGTCCAGGATTCCGACAAGGCGAGCGGTTTCAGCTTCACCGACATCGGCGCCGACCGAGCGGGCGTGCGCTTTGCGGAGGTCGCCGTTTCGTCGGCTTCGGCGGCGCGGCGCGTGCAGGAAGCGATATCGAAAGCGACATCGGAGGGAGACTTCTTTCCGAAGGTAAGCGACCTGCCCGAAGGTCTGTCCGCCGCTGAATTCAAGTCGCGTTACGGCGACCGCAACAGCACCGCCTACAAGCAGCTTGTCGCCGAGATCGACCGCCGCATCGGCGGCATCCCGATCTATCGCTGAGCCGCCGACCCGGCCCGTGACTCCCGCTTCGCAGCAACCGGAGGGTGCGCCGCCCGTGCGCCCGCGATCGCGCCGCGTTCCGTCGAACGTCTTCGAGAACCGCATCGTCCGACCGTTCTTCCGGGCGGGCTTCAATGCGCTGTTCGCCGCCCTTCAGTGGACAGGCCTGCATGGCCGCGGCATGCGCAACGCGCTCGACCTCCGCCTGACCCGGATCGAGATCGCCCTGCCCGGCCTTCCAGCGGCGTTCGACGGCTACACGATCCTGCAGATGAGCGACCTCCACGCCGACGGGCCCATCGACCTCGAGGCATCCGTCGCGCGCGCGCTCTACGGCGTCGAGACCGATCTCTGCGTGCTCACAGGCGACTACCGCTACCGGCTGACGGGCACGCACGACGAGGCGGCGGCCCCGATGGCGCGGATCCTGAGCCATGTCCGCGCCCGCGACGGCATCGTCGGCATCATGGGCAATCACGATCTCGCGACCATGGTGGAACCGCTGCGAGGGGCCGGCATCGACCTGCTCGTCGACGAGCACCGGATTTTGAGACGCGGGCCGGACGAGATCGTCCTGATCGGGCTCGACGACGTGCACGCCTACCAGCCCGCCGCCGAAGCCGCGGGGCGCCTCGCCGACATGCCGGACGGCTTCCGCATCCTGCTCGTCCATTCGCCCGAAATGCCGGAGGAAGCCGCGGCGGCCGGCGTCTCGCTCTATCTCTGCGGCCACACCCACGGCGGACAGATCTGCCTGCCGGGCGGCCGGCCGCTGCTGACCAACATCCGGACGGCGGGCAAGTACGCCCGGGGCCTGTGGAAATGCGGCGGAATGACGGGCTACACGACCACCGGCGTCGGCGTCTCGGTGATGCCGATCCGCTTCAACTGCCCGCCCGAGGCGGCGCTGATCACGCTGCGGCGGGGGTGAGTCACGACGAGCGGAATCGGTATAAAATACCTCCATGGTCTCCCCTCCCCGCCGTTCCGCCGGCACCCGCTTCGCGGCGCTTCCCATCGTCGTCCAGAGCGCCGCCATCGCGACGATCGCGATGGCGCTCTTCAGCGCCGTTCCGCCGTCCGTCCGGCTGCTGTCGGACACGATGTCGTCTTACCAGATCGTCGGCATCCGCGCGGCGCTCGGCGTTGCGATGGCGGGCAGCTATTTCGCCTGGGCGGGCTTCTACCGGCTGAAGACACGGCGGCCCGTGTTTCACTTCACCCGGTCGACCTTCAACTTCGTCGGCATGGTGATGTGGTTCTGGGCGCTGACCCATGTCGAGCTGGCCAAGGGCATCGCCATCCACTTCACGATGCCGCTGTTCATCGCGCTGCTTGCGTGGCTTTTCCTCAAGGAACGGATCGACGCGCGACGCGGCGTCGCGATGCTTGTCGGCTTCGCGGGCGTGCTCGTCATCCTGCGGCCCGGGATGATAGAGATCGGGCTGCCCGAGATGGCGATCCTCGGTTCGGCGGCGCTCTACGCGGGCGCGGTGATTTTCCTGAAGATCATCGTCCGCGAAGAGAGCGCGTTCGCCGTCACCTTCTACACCAACCTTTTCATGGGCCTGTGGTGCATCGCGCCGGCGGCGTATTACTGGGCGCCGATCACGTTCGACGACGCCCTGCCGATCCTCGGTCTCGGTGTGTGCGGCCTGATGGCGCCGTTCCTCGTGGCGATCGCGTTGAAGCGCGCCGATGCAAGCCTGATCGGCGCGTTCGATTTCCTGCGGCTCCCCTTCACGGCGGTGTTCGGCTTCGCGCTGTTCGGCGAGATTCCGGACGTCTTCGTCTGGATCGGCGCGGCGATTATTTTCTTCAGCACCTGGTACGTGACGGCGCGCGAAGCGGGCCGGGCGAAAACGGCTGAACCCTCCGGAACATGAGATTCACGAGCTTTCCGCCCCTTTCGCGGGCGGCGGAAGAATTATAGGGAAGTCGCGGCCCGAACCCGGTATTTTCCGGCAATGACCGCCCAAGGCGCCGCCGCGCCGACCCCCGACCGTTCGAAAACCCTGCTGACCGGCGTGCTGATTGCCGTCGTCGCCATGGTGCTGTTCTCGTCCGTCCATTCGGCGGTGCGATCCCTGACCGATACGATGTCGGCGTTCCAGATCGTGTTCTGGCGCATGGCGGTCAGCGTTTCGCTGATGATGCCCTGGTATCTTTGGAAGGGTCTTCACCTGCTGAAGACACAGCGGCCCGGCATGCACGTGCAGCGCGCCGTGGTGAACTTCACCGGCATGGTGCTGTGGTTCCACGCCATCGGCATCGTCCCGCTGGCAAAGGCGGTCGCGATCCACTTTACGCTGCCGCTGTTCGTGCTGCTGCTGGCGGCGCTGATCCTCGGCGAGAAGGTCGGCTGGCGGCGCATCACGGCGACCGCCGTCGGCTTCGGCGGCATGCTAGTGATTCTGCGGCCGGGTATGACGACGGTCGGCCTTCCCGAAGCGATGATCCTCGCGTCCGCCATGCTGTACGGCGCAACCGTGATCTATCTGAAGAAGATGGTCGCGAGCGAGACGCCGCTGGCGCTGACGTTCTATACCAATTCGCTGATCTGCCTGCTGTGCATCCCGCCCGCGATCTATACGTGGGTGCCCCCGACGATCGACGACATCCTGCCGATCGCGGTGATCGGCGTGCTCGGCACGTTGGCGCCGCTGATGTTCACCATCGCGCTGCGAAGGGCCGACGCCAGCGTGATCGCGCCCATCGATTTCCTTCGGCTCCCCTTCACGGCGGCCATTGCCTTCGCGCTGTTCGGCGAGGTGCCGGAGATATGGGTATGGGTCGGCGGCGCCATCATCTTCGCGAGCACCTGGTACATCGCCGTCCGCGAAAGCCGCTTGGCGCGACGGAAAGACGCGAAGTCCCGATGAAGGCGGTCGGAAAATGGTTCGGCTCGCTGTCGGGCAACGCGCGCGGCTTCGCATGGATTCTGATGGCGGCGGTCGTGTTCATGTCGATGGTGCTGCTGGTGCGCGCTCTGTCGGACCGTTTCAACGCCGGCGAGCTCGCTTTCTGGCGCGCGCTGCTCGGGTTGCTGATCCTGTCGCCGGTGTTTCTCCGGTCCGGGACGGCGCTGTTCCGCACGCGGCGCCTGGGCGGGCACGTGATCCGCAACCTTCTGCATTTCGTCGGCGTCGCCGGCTGGTTCTACGCCATCGGCCAGATCAACCTGTCCGTCGGCATGTCGCTGCAGTTCACGATCCCGCTGTTCACGATCCTGTTCGCGATCCTGCTACTGGGCGAGCGGGTCGACGCCGCGCGCTGGATCGCCACCGCGATCGGGTTCGCCGGCGTGCTGCTGATCCTGCGGCCGGGGATCGAGCCGGTCAGCATCGCCGCGATCGCCGCGCTGGTCTCGGCCGTGGGTTACGCCGGGGCCAACATCGCGACCAAGGTGCTGATGCGGGAATCGACCGGCGACACCATCGTCTTCTACATGAACCTGATCCACCTGCCGCTGGCGCTGATCCTCGCACAGTTCATGGGCGGCATCTCGATGCCCGGTCTAACGGACCTTCCCTGGCTCATCGCACTCGCCGGCGCGGCGACGCTGGCGCACTGGCTGCTCGCCCGCGCGCTCGGCGAGGCGGACGCGAGCCTGATCATCGTCGTTGATTTCACCAAGCTGCCGCTCGTCGCCCTCGGCGCCTATATCGCGTTCGCCGAGGCGCCGGTGGTATGGGCATGGGTCGGCGGGGCGGTTATCTTCGCCTCGACCTATTTCATCGTCCGCCGCGAGACCCGCGGGGGAAAAGGGAAAGCGGGCTAGATGGCAGAAAGTTCGGCGGCGAGCCTCCGGCGCGGCGACGCGGCGATCGCGGCATTGTGGATGCTGGGCACCGCCACGTCCTTCATCCTGATGATGGTTTCCGTGCGCGAACTGTCGAGCCGTATGTCGAGCTTCGAGCTGCTGTCGTTCCGCTCGCTGATCGGCATTCCCGTGATGTGCCTGGTCGCCTGGCACATGGGTTTCCGCAGCGTGAAGACGGCACGGTTCGGGATGCAGGTGGCGCGCAACGCGGTCCATTTCGGCGGCCAGTGGTGCTGGGTGATCGGCGTGTCGCTGCTGCCGCTGGCGCACGTCACCGCGCTGGAGTTCACCATGCCGATCTGGACGGTGTTGATCGCCGCCCTGTTCATTGGCGAGCGCCTTCATTCGCACCGCATCGTCGCAGTCGTCGCAGGATTCGTGGGGACAATGGTGATCCTGCGGCCCGGCATCGAGATCGTCGACGAAGCGGCGCTGGTCGTCCTTCTCGGCGCGCTGTTCTACGGCGCGTCGAACGTGATGGTGAAATCGTTGACACGGACGGACCCCGCCTGGGTCATCGTGTTCTGGATGCAGGTCATCCAGTTGCCGTTCGCGCTCGTGCCCGCGCTGCTGATCTACGACTGGGTGTGGCCGGTGTGGGCGGAAGCGCCCTGGATCGTCGCCGTCGGCCTGACCGGCATGTCGGCGCATTACTGCATGGCCCGCGCCTTCCAGCTCGCGGATGCAAGCGTGTGCGTCCCGATCGATTTCGTCCGTCTCCCGATGGCGGCGTTCGCCGGGTGGCTGGTCTACAGCGAGGGCGTGAACGTCTTCGTCCTGATCGGCGCAGCATTGATATTCGGCGGCAACTACTATTCCGTGATCCGGGAAACCCGGACCGGCAAGTCATGATTCCGTTGCCGCCACTGGCGCAAGCCGTCCTGTGGTTCTGCGGGACGATGACGGGCTTCGCGGGCATGGCCATAGCGGCGCGCGGGCTCGACAGCCTCCAGATGTCGACCTTCCAGATCCTGTTCTTCCGGTCGCTGATCGGCGTGCTCGTCGTCCTGCCGTTCATCGCCCGCAAGGGCTTCGTCGACATCCGGACCCATCGGTTCAAGTGGCATTTCGGGCGCGCGGTCATCCAGTTCGGTGCGCAGATCTGCTGGATCTACGGCATTGTGCATCTGACGCTGTCGGACCTCACCGCCATCGAGTTCTCGATCCCGCTGTTCACCGCGCTGCTCGCAGTAATGTTTCTCGGCGAGAAGATGTGGCGCCACAAATGGGTCGCAACGATCCTGGGCTTCGCCGGCGTCCTGATCATCCTCCGGCCGGAGGGGTCGGCCTTCAATGTGGCGGGGCTCGTCATGATCACGGGCTCCGCCCTCTACGCCGCATCGGGCGTGCTGGTGAAGTATCTGACGCGCACCGACAGCCCGCAGGGCATCATCTTCTGGATGAATTTGTTGCAGCTGCCTGCGGGTCTGATCCCCGCCGTCTTCGTCTACGACTGGATATCCCCGCGCCTCGAGGACGCGCCGTGGATTCTCGTCTGGGGGTTCGCGGGCCTGTGGGCGCACTACGCGATGGCGCGGGCACTATCGCTCGCCGACATCACGATCATCTTCCCGCTCGATTTCCTGCGTCTGCCGTTCATGGCGCTGATCGGTTTCCTGATCTACGCCGAGGCGATCAGCCCGTGGACAGCGGTGGGCGCGGCGGTGATCTTCGCCGCCAACTGGTACAGCGTGCGCGAGGAATCGCGGCGCGGCGGAAGGCCGTCCGCGCACTGATTCAGAACAGAAACCGGACGAACAGGCCGGCGAAAATCAGCAGCACGACCACGAAAACCGCCTTGTCGACGAAATTGCCGATCTGCATCGCCCTGACGAACCGGTTCGTCTGACCTGGATTGGCGCTGCCATCGGGCAGCGTCTTCAGGTCGCCGCCGCAGCGCGTGCAGTCGTCCCGCGTCGCGGTGACGTTGGTCCCGCAATGCGGACAGTTGATCCAGCTGTCGATCACTCGTCGCGACCGAACTGGCGGGCGCCGAACAGGATATCGCGCGACTCGGCGCTCATCTCCCGCGTTCCGCGATACTCTTCGAGGAGCTTCATGCCGTCCTGCACGGCCGGGCGCGCCGACATCGCGTCGAACCAGCGCTTCACGTTGGGAAAGCTCGCCTTTTCAACGCCCTGGCGTCCCGACGGTCGCGCCCACGGCCAGCATGCCATGTCGGCGATGGAGTAATCCGCGCCGCCGAGCCACTCGGCTTCGGCGAGCCGCCGCTCCATGACGCCGTAGAGCCGTCGTACCTCGATCGAATAGCGCTCGATGCCGTAGGGCACGTCTACGCCGCCCATCGCCTGGCGGAAATGATGCGCCTGCCCCGCCATCGGCCCGAGCCCGCCCATTTGCCACATCAGCCATTCGAGGACGGATTTGCGCCCGCGAATATCTTCCGGCCCCGGCAGGAAGCGGCCATGCTTCTCGGCGAGGTAAATCAGGATCGCGCCGGACTCGAAGACGGAAACCGGCTCGCCGCCGTCCGCCGGGTCGCGGTCGACGATGGCCGGCATGCGGTTGTTGGGACTGATCGCCAGGAAATCCGGCGCGAACTGCTCGCCCTTGTTGATGTCGACGGCAACGACCTCGTACGGCGCGCCGAGTTCCTCCAGCAGGATCGAGACCTTGTGCGCGTTCGGCGTCGGCCAGGCGTAGAGCGTGATCATGGGGGTCTATATCGCCGCCGCGATCGCCTTGCCGACGTCGACGGTCGAGGCTTGACCGCCGAGGTCGCGGGTCCTGGGTCCGCCGTCGCCGAGCACGTTTTCGATGGCCGTCACGATGGCGTCCGCCGCCTGCTTCTCGCCGAAATGCTCCAGCATCATCGCGGCCGACCAGATCTGGGCGACCGGGTTGGCGATGCCCTGACCGTAGATGTCGGGGGCGGACCCGTGCACCGGTTCGAACATCGACGGATGATCCCGCTCCGGGTTGATGTTACCCGAGGCGGCGATGCCGATGGAGCCCGCAACCGCCGGTCCGAGGTCGGACAGGATGTCGCCGAACAGGTTGGAGCCGACGACGACGTCGAACCAGTCGGGGCTGGTGACGAACCGGGCCGTCAGAATATCGATGTGATACTGGTCGGTCTCGATGTCGGGATACTCGGCGGCGATGGCGGCGAAGCGCTCGTCCCAGTAGGGCATCGAGAAGATGATGCCGTTCGATTTGGTCGCCGACGTCACCTTCTTGGCCGGACGCGTCCGCGCCAGTTCGAACGCGTAGCGGATGATCCTGTCGCAGCCCTTGCGGGTGAACACCGCCTGCTGGACGGCCATTTCGGCATCCGTCCCCTCGTAGAGCCGGCCGCCGATCCGCGAGTACTCGCCCTCGACGTTCTCGCGGACGATCATCATGTCGATGTCCTCGGGCCCGCGATTGGCCAGCGGCGACGTGACGCCCGGCAGCAGGCGCGCCGGACGCAGATTCACGTACTGGAAGAACTCTCGCCGGATCGGAATCAGCATGTCCCACAGCGAAACGTGATCCGGCACGCCGGGCATGCCGACGGCGCCGAGGAAGATCGCGTCGAACGGGCGCAGTCGCTCGATGCCGTCCTCCGGCATGATGCGCCCGGTCTTCGCGTAGTCGTCGCAGTTCCAGCCGAATTCGGTGAAGTCGTAGTCGATGCCGAACTTGCCGCCGACGGCTTCTAGAATGCGCAGGCCCTCCGGCACGACTTCCTTGCCGATCCCGTCGCCCGGGATCACGGCGACCTTGTAAGTTGCCATCAGTGACTGCCTTTCCGTTCGAACACGATCACGTAGTAGCTGGCGCAGAAGATAATCAGCGCACCCGCCCAGGTATAAAGATCGGAGACCTCGTTGAAGGCGATCCAGCCGACGATGGCCGCCGTGATCAGGCGCGAGAAATCGAACGGCTGGACGATGCGCGCATCCGCCGTCGAGATCGCCCTGGTGATCGAATACTGTCCCAGCAGCGCGAAGATGCCGATGCCGAGAATGGCGGGCGCGTCCCGCCACATGGGTTCGGTCCAGTAGAAGTAGGCCGGCACCGCCGAGAACACGAGCATCAGGATGCTGACATAGGCGACGATTACCGAGGGCGAATCCGTCCGCGACAGGAATTTCATCGTGGTGTTCACGCCCGCGAACAGGAGGCCGGTCGTCAGTGCTGCGATCATCCCGAGATTGATCTCCTGAAAACCGGGCCGAAGAATGATCAGCGCGCCCGCAAAGGCGACGGCGACCGCGAACCAGGTGCGCGGTCCGGCCGGTTCGCGCAGGATCAGCATCGCGAACAGGATCGTGAAGATGGGCTGGATGTAGAGCAGCGCCGTGTAGTCCGACACCGGGATTACCCCGACTGCGTAGAACCAGCACATCATCCCGCCGTAGGTCAGGCACGCCCGCAACACATGCATCGGGAACACGGTCGTTTTCTGAAACCCGCTCCCGGTGCGCCGGATACTCGGCAT
>JAYQUR010000019.1:0-9830 GCA_038148075.1 Alphaproteobacteria bacterium
TCCTGAAAGAGGTCGAAAGGCTCCCGCCCCTCGCGGTCGAGCTTGTTGATGAAAGTGATGATCGGCATATCGCGCAGCCGACAGACCTCGAACAGCTTGCGCGTCTGGGCCTCGATGCCGCGGGCCGCGTCGATGACCATGACGGCCGAATCGACGGCCGACAGCGTGCGATAGGTGTCCTCGCTGAAATCCTCGTGGCCCGGCGTGTCCAGCAGGTTGAACGTGCAGCCGTCGTATTCGTACGTCATCACCGACGACGCCACCGAGATGCCGCGCTCGGCCTCGACCTTCATCCAGTCCGAATGCGCGCGCCTGGCCTCGCCGCGCGCCTTGACCGCGCCGGCCGTCTGGATCGCGCCGCCGAACAGCAGCAGCTTTTCGGTCAGCGTGGTCTTGCCCGCGTCCGGGTGGGAGATGATGGCGAAAGTCCGCCGGGCGGCAATCTCGCCGCTGCTCGTCGTCATGTCGGTTTCCTGAGGGTCGGTGCGGCGGGAATATAGGGCGGGTGCGACAGAATTTACAGGGAAAGCTCCGACAGTCGATTTGTCGCTTTCGTCGCGTTACGATACCCGGAATAGAAGGGTTTTAGCGCGCGAGGGACACGCGATGGATACGCTTACGAACGCCATGCTCGACTACCAGTCCGGTTTCGGCAACGAATTCGCCACCGAGGCGCTGCCGGGGGCTCTTCCGGAAGGCAGGAATTCGCCGCAAAAGGCGCCCTACGGGCTCTATGCCGAACTGCTCAGCGGCACCGCCTTCACCCAGCCGCGAAGCGAGAACCTGCGCACATGGGTCTACCGGATGCGTCCGTCCGTCCAGCACGGCGCGTTCCGCCGGATCGACGCAGGGCTGTGGCGGACGCCGCCGTTTTCCGAGGGCGTGCTGACGCCGCAGCAGATGCGCTGGGATCCGTTCCCGATCCCCGAGGGCGAGACAGACCTGATCGACGGAATGTGCACGATCGGCGCAAACGGCGATGCGACGGCCCAGGCGGGGATCGGCATCCATGTCTATGCCGCGAACGCATCGATGACCGACCGGGCATTCTACAATGCCGATGGCGAGATGCTGTTCGTTCCCCAGCAAGGGCGTCTGCGTCTGGTGACCGAGCTCGGCGTCGTCGAGGCGGTCCCGAACGAGATCGCGGTCGTGCCGCGCGGGGTCAAGTTCCGCGCCGAGCTTCCGGACGGGCCGTCGCGCGGCTATGTCTGCGAGAACTACGGTGCCGCGCTGCGCCTGCCCGATCTCGGCCCGATCGGTTCGAACGGGCTCGCCAACCCACGCGATTTCCTGGCGCCCGTCGCCTCGTTCGAGAACAAGGACGGCGGTTTCGAACTCGTCGCCAAGTTCGGCGGCGGGCTGTGGGCCGCGGAGATGGGCCATTCGCCATTCGACGTCGTCGCGTGGCACGGCAATTTCGCGCCCTACAAATACGATCTCGCCAACTTCATGGTGATCGGCACGATCAGCTTCGACCATCCCGATCCGTCGATCTTTACGGTGCTTACCTCGCCGTCAGGGCCTGCGGGGCTTGCCAA
Organism: Alphaproteobacteria bacterium; assembly: GCA_038148075.1. Taxonomy (GTDB): domain Bacteria; phylum Pseudomonadota; class Alphaproteobacteria; order MPNO01; family UBA830; genus JAYQUR01. The sequence goes on from JAYQUR010000019.1 coordinate 1,542, forward strand.
TGTCGACTTCGCGATTTTCCCGCCGCGCTGGCTCGTCGGCGAAGATACGTTCCGGCCGCCCTGGTACCACCGCAATATCATGAGCGAGTTCATGGGGCTCGTTCTCGGCCAGTACGACGCCAAGCCCGAGGGCTTCGTGCCCGGCGGCGCCAGCCTGCATAACGCCATGTCGGCCCACGGGCCCGACGTCGACGCGTTCGAGCACGCGTCCAACGCCGATCTCAAGCCGGCGAAACTCGACGATACGATGGCCTTCATGTTCGAAACACGCTATCCCATCCGGCTCACCGACTGGGCCGCAAACAGCCCGCTGATTCAGCACGGGTACCGGACGTGCTGGGACGGGCTCGAAAAGAAATTCACGGGGAAAAAATAATGCCGACACTGAACGACACCCACGATCCGGCGCTCAAAAGCTGGGTCGACGGGGCCGATGCGCCCGGCGCGGATTTTCCGGTCCAGAACCTGCCTTTCGGCGTGTTCGTCCACCCCGATACGGGCGCGGCAACCGTCGGCGTCGCAATCGGCGACTCCATACTCGATGTTTCCGCGGCATACGCGAAGGGAATGATCGGCGGCGCGGCGGACGACGCGGCGCGAGCCTGCGGTACGCCGACGCTGAACGCGTTGATGGCGCTCGGCGGGCGTCACTGGTCGGCGCTGCGCGCGGCGCTGTCGCAGCTTCTGCGCGCCGACACCGAGGCCGGCGAACAGGCTCAGGCCGCGGCGCGCGAAATCCTCGTGCCGATGGCCGGCACCAAGCTGCTGCTGCCTGTCCAGATCGGCGACTACACCGATTTCTACGCCTCTATCTTCCATGCGACCAACGTCGGCAGCATGCTGCGGCCCGACAATCCGCTGATGCCCAACTACAAGCACATCCCGATCGCCTATCACGGCCGCGCGTCGTCTATCGTGGTCAGCGGCGAGCCGTGCAAGCGCCCGGTCGGCCAGACGAAGGCGCCTGATGCCGATGCGCCGTCGTTCGGCTCGTCGATGGCCTTCGATTACGAGACAGAGATCGGCTTCTTCGTCGGGCCCGGCAACCCGCTCGGCCAGCCCGTTTCGCTGGAAGAGGCCGAAGATCACATCTTCGGGCTCTGCATCCTCAACGACTGGTCGGCGCGCGACATCCAGGCATGGGAGTACCAGCCGCTCGGCCCGTTTCTCGCCAAGAGCTTCTGCTCGCACATCTCGCCCTGGGTTATGACGCTCGAAGCGCTCGCGCCGTTCCGCTGCACCGCTTACGGACGTCCCGACGGCGATCCCGCGCCGCTGCCCTATCTCTCGTCCGCCGCGAACGAATCCGCGGGCGGGTTCGATGTCCGGATCCAGGTGTCGATCGCCTCCGAGAAGATGCGTGCCGAGGGAATGGAGCCGGAAGTGCTGGCCGTCACCAACATGCAGCATCTCTACTGGACGATCTTCCAGATGCTGACCCATCACACGTCGAACGGCTGCAACCTGCGACCCGGCGACATGATGGGGACGGGTACGATCTCCGGTCCCGACGAGGATTCGCTCGGCTCGATCCTCGAGATCACGAAGCGCGGCGCGAATCCCGTGACCTTGCCGACGGGCGAGGAACGCAAGTTTCTCGGCGACGGCGACGAGTTGATCATGCGCGCCTGGTGCGAGAAGGACGGCGTGCGATCGATCGGCTTCGGCGCGTGCAGCGCCGTGATCGAGCCCGCCTGACCGGGGCCCGTCATGGCGGATATCGTCGGCGCTCGCGTCAAACGCATCGAGGATCCCGAACTGCTGCGCGGTCGCGGCGTTTTCGTCGACGACATCCATCTCGCCGCCGGCCTTCACGCGGCGTTCGTCCGCAGTCCCCATCCGCATGCCGAGATCGGACGAATCGATGTAACGGCGGCCCGCGCGGCGCCGGGCGTCAGGGCCGTCTTCACGCTCGATGATTTCCGCCCGCACCTGACCGGTCCCCGACTGCCGCTGGAATTTCCGAACAAGGACCTGTCGGACGACGTGACGCCGTTCCTGCTGGCCGCCGGCGAGGTGTGTTACGTCGGCGAGGCGGTGGCGATGGTGATTGCCGACAGCCGTTATCTCGCGGAGGACGCTGTTCCGCTGGTCGAGGTCGATTACGCGCCGCTGCCGTCGGTGGCGGGATGCGCGGCCACCTATGCGACCGGCGCGCCGGCCGTCCACGCGGGCGACAGCGACAACGTGCTGGTCGAGATCGAACAGGCCTACGGCGACGTGGAGGCCGCGTTCGCGGCGGCGCATGCGGTCTATTCGGACCGTTTCGTCCAGCATCGGGGCGGTGCGCATCCGATCGAGGGACGCGGCGCGGTCGCGCGTTACGATGCCATGGACGACCGGCTGACGCTGTGGTCGTCGACCCAGATGTCGCATGAGGTGCGATCCGCCATCGTCCAGATGCTCGACATCGACGAAGGGCGTATCAGGGTTGTCGCGCCCGAGGTCGGCGGCGGGTTCGGCTCCAAGTATATCGCCTATGCCGAGGAGATTGCCGTCGCGCTCGCCGCGAAGCTGCTGGACCGTCCGGTGAAATGGATCGAGGACCGGCGCGAGCACTTCATTGCCGCTATTCAGGAACGCGAGCAGGACTGGTCGATGGAGATCGCCGTCGACGCCGACGGCCGTGTGCTCGGCATTCGCGGCGAGATGATCCACGATCAGGGCGCCTACACGCCGCAAGGCGTAAACATGCCCTACAACGCCTCGACGGCAGTGCCCGGTCCTTATGTGGTGCCCGCCTACGCGATCAAGGTGCACGTGGTCGAGACCAACGCCGTGCCGACGGCGCCAGTGCGGGGGGCGGGTTATCCCGAAGGAAACTACGCGATGGAGCGGCTGCTCGACCGGGCGGCGCAGGGGCTTGGCATGGATCGCGCGGAGATCCGCCGCCGCAACCTGATCCCGGCGGACGAGATGCCCTATGCGACGCCGTTGCTGACGCGCGCCGGCACGCCGGTCGAGGCCGACAGCGGCGATTTCCCCGAATGCCAGCGCATCGCCCTCGAAGAACTCGACTACGAAGGGTTTCCTGCACGGCAGGCCGCCGCGCGGGCGGAAGGGCGGTACCTCGGCATCGGCATCGCCAACAGCCTGAAGGGCACCGGGCGAGGGCCGTTCGAATCCGGTTCGGTGCGGATCGAGCGCTCCGGCAAGGTCCGCGTCTTTACCGGCGCACTCGCCATGGGGCAGGGCCTGAAGACCATGCTGGCGCAGGTCACGGCGGAACAGCTCGGCGTGCCGCTCGACGAGATCGAGGTGGTTGCGGGCGACACCGGCACGATCGCGCTCGGTCTCGGCGGTTTCGCAAGCCGGCAGACGGTGACGGCCGGCTCGTCCGTCCACTATGCCGCAAACGAGGTCCGGACGAAGGTGCTCAAACTCGCCGCGCATCTGCTGGAAGCGGCCGAGGAGGATCTGGAGATCGTCGACGGCACGATCCGCGTGCGCGGCTCCGACGTGAAGATCCCGCTGACCGCGGTTGCGGAGGCGGCGTCGGGGGCGCCCGGCTATTCCATGCCGCCCGGAATCGATCCGGGGCTGGAGGCCAACGTAAACTTCAAGCCGCCGGCGCTGACCTATTCGAACGGGACGCACGCCGTGGAGGTCGAGGTCGATATCGGCACCGGCGCTGTATCGTTCGTACGCTACGTCGTCGTCAGCGACTGCGGCACGCTGATCAACCCGATGATCGTCGACGGCCAGATTGCCGGCGGCGTCGCCCACGGAATCGGCAATGCGCTGTTCGAATGGATGGGCTATGACGAGCGCGGCCAGCCGCTGACCACCAATTTCGGCGAATACCTGATTCCCGGGGCGCCCGACATTCCGGATTTCGAGCTGCACTACATGCAGTCGCCGACGCCCTTGAACCCGCTGGGCGTGAAGGGGGTCGGCGAAACCGGCACGGTACCCGCGGCGGCGGCCGTGGTCGCCGCCGTCGAGGATGCGCTGTCGCCGTTCGGCGCCCGGATTTCCGATTACCCGGTGAGCCCGACGAAGATCGTGGAAATCGTCCGGGCCGCCGGATCCTGAACGAAAACGGCCGCCTTTCGGCGGCCGTTCGCGTTTGCCGTCCGAAGACGGTTTTACTTGCCGTAGATCAGCTTGGAGGCGCGGGCGACGACGGCCGGCGTCGCATTGTCGAGCGACCCCTGGACGACCTCTTGAATCTTCGCTCCCGAAGACGGAATCAGGCGTAGCTTGCGCTTCTTGAGTTCCGCCGCGAAGGCCGGATCGGCGTTCATCGCATCGTAGGCTGCGCGCAGTGTCTGCACGTGCTCGGACTTCACGCCCGGCGGGAGGGCGAGACCCCGGCCGAGGACGCCGAGCGCGCCGACGAATCCGACGACCGCCTTGTCTTCCGGCGTGCTGACGAGGTCCGACAGCATCGGCACGTCCTGCGGAATGTCCGGGTCCTTGAAGATGCCCATCTGCAGGACGATCCGGGCGAACGGCTTGTCGCCGGTGAACCAGTGCGGCACTTTCGAGCCCCAGGCGAGCCAGTTGTAGGCCGCCATCTGCGATTCGCCCTGTTCGATGGCGAACATCGCCTTGGACGATCCCTTGTAGCCGCTGACCACCTTGATCTTGGCGCCGAGCAGGCCGTTTACGAGATTCGACGTGATGAAGCTGGTGTCCTGTCCGCTCGACGAAGCGATGACCTGCTTGTTGCGAAGGCCTTCCCATTTCTGCACGCCGGTATCCGAGCGTACCGCCATGACCAGGTTGGTCTGGTTGCTCGAGCCGATCCAGGTGAAGTTACGCGCGTCGAAGCGCATTTTTTCGGGCCGCATCAGCTGATTGATCACGGTGTTGTCGAGCGGCGTGATGAGGTTCAGCCCGTCTTTCGGCATGACGTTGTAGGCCCAGTTCATCGCCTTGACGCCGCCGGCGCCCGGCATGTGCTGGACGATGATGTTCGGCTTTCCGGGGATGTGCCGGCCGAGATACTCGGCGAAAGTCTGGGCGTACTTGTCGTACGTTCCGCCCGGACCGTACGGCACGACGATCTTCATCGTCTTGCCGGCAAAATAGTCCGCGGCGGATGCCGTGCCGGACCAGAGAGCGGCCAGCGCGGCGGCCGTCGAGAGTAGAATTCGCAATTTCATTTGTCTTTCCTTCCCAAACGCAGCGACCGTCTCGCCGCGAGGCAATGCTAAAAGCCGATACCGCCATCCGACAAGGCGTATTCTGTATGCCAGACCCGGTGTTTCTGCATAGCCCGCGAGAGCCCGGTTCAGTTGTCGAGCCGCACCAGCTGGCCCATATCGGCGCAGTCCTCGTCGGTTTTGAGGCCGGCGGCGCGGATGCCGTGGGCGGCCATGTCCTCGTCGACGTTCTGGCGATCGCCGGTCACGCCGACGGCGCCGATCACCTCGCCGGCATCGTTACGGATCAGCCTGCCGCCGCCTTCGCAGAAAATCTGGTGGTTGGAGGCCTGGTGCAGGTAGTCCATGAACATCGGGCGTTCGTCGGCGCGCACCTGGACGAGGCTCGACGACCGGCCGAGCGCGAGCGCGGCGTAGGTTTTGCCCAACGCCATTTCCAGACGCAGTGCCGAGGCGTGATCCTCCTTCTTGAACGCCTTTACGACGTTGCCGGGCTCGACGACCACGACCGTCATCGGCCGAAGGTTGAGCTCCCGGCTCTTTTCGAAAATCGCATCGATGATCTTGTCGGCCTGTTCGAGGCTGATGATGTTCATGAGTGGTCTCCCGAAGTTGAATTCATTGCCCCTTTATGGGACAGACAAAGCCTCTGTGCCAGACGCGAAAGAGCGTTACGTCATGACCCGTCCCTGTCCCGGTCCCGACTACGATTTCCGGGCCCCGAAGATCGCGCCACCGGCCAGATCCTGCTGTACGCAGGCGCACGTGTTCGGCCCGTCCGACAGGTTTCCCTATTCCGGCGGCCGGGGCTACACCCCTCCCGACGCGCCGGTGGAAACCTATCTGAAGCTTCTCGATTCCCTCGGCCTGGAGCGCGGCGTGATCGTCCACGGCAGCGCGCACGGCTCGGACAACCGGGCGAGTCTCGACGGAATTGCACGGGCGCCGGACCGGCTGCGCGGCGTCGCCGTTATCGACCCGGACGCGCCGGACAGCGAACTGGACATGCTGGCCGAGGGCGGCATGAAGGGCATTCGTCTGTCGACGATGCTCGTCGGGGCGGTCGGAACCGATCATCTCGCGGCGCTTGCCGACCGCGTCGCGCCCTACGGATGGCACATCGTGCTTCATGTCAACGACTGCAACGAGTTCGTCGCGCTGGAGCAACCGATCCGCGATCTGCCGGTTCCGCTGATGGTGGACCATCTGGGCCGCGTGCGCGGCAGGCAGGGGGTCGACTATCCCGGATTCCAGGCATTGCTGCGGTTGCTGCGCGACACCGACCACGTCTGGGCGAAGCTGTCGAGCTGGTACCGCCTGTCGGACCGGGGGGCGCCTTACGACGACATGACTCCGATCGCGCGGGCGTTGATCGGGACGCGGACGGACCGCATCGTCTGGGGGACGAACTGGCCGCATCCGATCCTCTGGGATTACCCGATGCCGAACGATGCCGATCTGTTCGACCAGTTCATGGACTGGTGCGGCGACGACGACACGCGGCGCCGGATACTTGTCGAGAACCCCGCGAGGCTTTACGAGTTTCCGGCATGAGCGAACGCGAAATCTGGTCCAAACTGATCTTCGACAAGCTGGTCGAAGCCGACGTCAGCCTGTTCTCCTACGTGCCCGATTTCGGCAACGCCGCCATCGTCGACATGGCGGAGGAGCACAACAGCACGCGTGCCGTCCTGCTTGCGAGCGAGGAGGAGGGCGTGGCGCTGTGCGCCGGGGCCGACCTGGCCGGCGCGCGCGGCGTGCTGCTGATGCAATCGTCCGGTGTCGGCAACTGTCCCAACATGCTGTCGCTGGTGCAGGGCGGCCGTTTCCCGATGCTGATGATCGTCACCATGCGGGGCGACTACGGCGAGCAGAACCCGTGGCAATATCCGATGGGCCGGGCCGTCGTTCCCGTGCTGGAAGCGATGGGCATTCTGTGTATCGAGGTCGAGCGCGAGGACGAGCTTGAACAGGCGGTCGACGCTGCGCTGTCCGCGGCGTTCAAGGCGGAGCAGGGCGTCGCGCTGATCCTGACCCAGAAGTTCCTCGGCGCGAAATCCTTCTGAGGGCGATGGACATGGATGCGACGATCGACCGCCGGGATCTCATGCCCCATCTCTTTCCCGAACCGGGGAAGTACCTGCTGGTGACGGGGCTCGCAGGCGCCGCCAAGGACATGGCCGCCTACACGAAAGAGGCCGACAACCTCATCACGCTTGGCGGCGCAATGGGCGGCGCAGTGCCGATGGCGCTCGGCGTCGCCCTGTCGGCGCCGGACGAGCGCGTCGTCGTCGTTACCGGCGACGGCGAACTGATCATGAGCCTCGGCTCGCTGGCGACGGTCGCGAGCGTGATGCCCGAAAACCTCTCCATCGTCTGCGTCGATAACGGCCAGCACGGCGAGACCGGCGGCCAGGCGGGGCATACGTCGCGCCGTACCGATCTTGCCCGGATTGCCGACGGCGCCGGGATTCCGTCGGTGATGACGGTAACGGAGGAAAGCCAGTACGCGGCGGCGCGCGCGTTTCTCGATGAGGCGCCGGGCCCGCGCTTCCTGCTGGTGCGGGTGATGCCCGGCCCGCCCACCGTCTACAGCCGCAACTGGAATCTCGCGGAAACCCGCCTGATATTCCGGAATGCCTATCTCGCGAAGCGGAACGGGGCCTGAAGCCCCGGCCGACGTCTATTTCAGCTCGGTTAGGATCGCGTCGATATCGTGCCGGTCGCGGTGGCTGGCGCGGGAGAAGCGGTGCGTTATCGTCCCGTCGGGCGCGGCGACGAAGATCATCGGTATCGCGACGCCGTACCAGCTGCTGCCCTTGGGGAATTGCGGGTTGGCAATGCCGAAGGCCGGGACGATCTCTGCCTTCGGGTCGGACAGCATCGTGTAGGAGATGTTCCGGTGGTCCTTGAAGATTTTCAACTTTGCCGGCGTGTCGTGCGCAACCAGCACGAAGTTGTAGCCGAGCTTCCGGACGTCCTTAAAACGTTCGTTCCAGGCGACCGCCTGGGCCTTGCAGGGGGGTCACCAGTCCACCGAGCGGCTGAACAGGATCACCAGCCCGCGCTTGTGCGCCAGCGACTTGAATTCTTGATGCTGGCCGTCCTGATCGAGCGTCGACAGGTCGTGCGGGATTTTGGTTCCGACCTTCGGGCCGGCCTTCACCTCGTCCGGTTC
>JAYQUR010000019.1:9840-19589 GCA_038148075.1 Alphaproteobacteria bacterium
CCGCGGCAAGGCCGACGGCAAGGCAAACGGCCAGAACGGCGCCGGCACGACGGCCGACAGTGCGGCGAATTCGAAATTTCCAGTTCATGGCGCGGATTATAGATCGCGACGCACGCCCGTTCGATTCACGGTTTCGTTATTGATCCCTTCCGCGAGCCGCCGCGGACCACGGTTGCTCAGTCCAGCTTGAGCAGCGATTTCGCGTTGCCGCCCCAGATCGCCGCCTTGTCGCCCGCGTCCAGCGTGTCGACGAGGTCGACGAGCTCGACCGGGTTGTAGTCGCCCATGTCGTAGGGATAGTCGGTGCCCATGACGAGCTTGTCGGTGCCGTACTGCTCGATCAGGTATTTGAGCTGGTGCGGCGTGAAAACGACCGTGTCGAGCCACATCTTCTTGAGATAATTCGTCGGCGCCTGGGTGATGTGCTGGCGCCCGTCCTCGCGCGCGCCCCAGACATGGTCGATACGCCCGGAATAGGCTGGCAGATAGCCGCCGCCGTGCGCGAGCAGGATCCGCAGGTCCGGGTAGCGCTCCATGATCCCGTCGAAGATCAGCCGGTGGACGGCGATCGTCGTTTCCAGCGGGTTGCCGATCACGTTGTTGAAATAGTGATCCTTGAAGCGCTCAGCGGAGGTGAAGCCGTTCGGGTGGATGAAGATCAGCGTATCGAGCTCCTGCGCCTTGGCCCAGAACGGCTCGAGCCGCGGATCGGAAATTTCCGAGCCGTTGACGTTGGTCAGGATCTGGAAGCCTTTGAGACCGAGCTTGGTCACGCCGCGCTCCAGCTCCTCGACCGCCATCGAGGCATCCTGCAGCGGGATCGTGCCGAACGCGACGAACCGGTCCGGCATGTCGTCCACGATCTCGGCTAGCCCGTCGTTCACGAGCTGCGCCGCTTTCATGCCGATCTCCGCCGGCAGCCAGTAATAGGCCTGGAACGGCGGCGGGATGATGGTCTGCAGGTCGATGCCCATCTTGTCCATGTCGATCAGCCGATGGTCGACCGTCGTCAGATGCGGCATGCGGTCGACGTTCTGCTGCATGTTGATTTCGCGCGTCATCTCGTTCGCGAACAGGACGGCGGGTTCCATGTCCGGCTTGAAATGCGGCTCCGCGACGTCCGCGGCGGCCGGGATGTGGACGTGGCAATGGATGTCGACGGTGAATGCATCCGGTTTCTTCGGCGCGCTGCCGGGCTGGGGTCGGGCGGAGGTGTAGACGTAGGGCTGTGCGCCGGCCATCGGATTTTCCTCTTCGTGCTTTCGGTTGTCGTTTGTTAGCGGAGACGCTCTATGCCGAGTTCGTCGGCGAGCGCGTCGAGATTCTTCAGAAGCGCAGCGTGCACCGGCACGCCGTTCGCTTTGTAATCGTCCAGTTTGGCGGCGCGCCCGTCGCCCGGCACCCGTACCGCGTCGAAGCCGGGCAGCGGCGTGGCGCTCCGCATGGTGCGCGAAACCGCGTCGACCCGATGGCCGAAATCGGCAGGGTCGCCGAACCGGGAAGGATCCACGACGACGATGAAATGGCCGTTGTTGACCGGCGTCGACTGGTAGACCTCGTCGCCCATCCCCTCTACGTCGACGCCCATCTGGGCGCCCGAAAGGGTTGCGGCGAGGAGGCCGACGACGAGCGACAACGCATATCCCTTGTGCTCGCCGATGGGGTTCAGCGTTCCCTCGGAAATGCGGGTCGAATCGGTGAGCGGCTTGCCGTCGCGGTCGAACATCCAGCCGACCGGCAGGTCCTCGCCGCGCTGGGCGGCAGTCCTTACCTTGCCGAACGAGGCCGTCGTCGTCGCGATGTCCATGACGACCGGCGGTTCGTCGCCTGCGGGAATCGCGGCCGCGATGGGATTGGTGCCGAGCAGGAGGTCGGCGCTGCCCCAGGGCGCCATGTGATTGGCGCTTCCGTTGGTGCCGTAAAGCGCGATCATTCCCCGGTCGGTCGCCATGGAGACATAGGTCGCCGCCGCGCCCGCATGGTTGGAGTGCCGTGCGCCGACCCAGGCGCAGCCGGCGTCGGCGGCCTTGTCGATTGCAAGGTTGGCGGCGAACTGCATCACGAGGTGGCCCATCGCGTTGTCGCCGTCGACGACGGCCGTTGCGGCCGATTCCTGCAGCGTGCGGATGTTCGGCGTGACGTTGATGCCGCCGGCGCGAATTCGTTTTACGTACTGCGCGAGCCGGAAAATGCCGTGCGTGTGAAACCCGGCGAGGTCGGACGCCACCATCAGCCGCCCGCAATCCGCTGCATCTTCCTCGGGAAAGCCGAAATGCACGAGCGTCCGGGTAATGAAACCGGCGATGGCATCGGCGGGAAATCGCTGTTCGGCGGGGGCGTCGGACATGTGCGTCGGGATACCGTGCGGAGATCGAGGAGGGGTCGGCGGCCAGAATAGCCTTTATGGCGACGGTCGCGCCAGTCTCGCGGCGGCGCCCGCGGCGGCGGTGCACCGTGCCGGGATCAGGCGGTCCTTAATACAATTTTTAGGATGTTCTCATACCTACGGCTTCTGTACTGCGGGTATCGGCATCCCCATCAGTGGTCCGGGTAGGTCATGCGTATCGCCGAATCCGCATTGTCCCACCCGATCGAGAGAAGACCATGACCGACGCACCATCCGCCGATCCGACCGTAACCGAAACGACCGATCGGCAGACGCCTGCCGCTTCGGGCTCGAAGAAGCGCAATACCCCGTTTTCGCCGATCGCGCGCAGGTTGCGTGCGGTCGGGATCGGCCCCAGGCTTTATCTGGCGTTCGGTTTCGTCGCCGGGCTGACGGCTATCGGCGGGGCGGCGACGCAGCTTTCCTATATGCGGATCGATACCGCCCTGTCGCAGATTACGCGCGCCAGCGTGCCGGCAATGCTCATCTCCTTCGACTTCGCGCGCAGCGCCCGCCAGCTGGAGGGCGCCCTGCCGCGGTTGATACAGGCGCAGGACGAAGAGACCCGTGCCGAGGCACTGGAGAGCATCGCCGGGATCGGCGCCTCGTTGAAAAGCGACCTCGCGAAGCTCGCCGACAAGGGCACCGAAACGGAATTCCAGGAGTCGCTCGATAAAAGCGCCGGCGCGGTCATGGCCAGCATCCCGCAGCTCGACAAGCTGATCGCGCAACGAAACACGGTCGTCTCCGATATCGAGGGCGGGAACTTCAACCTGATTCTTGCGCGCAACGCCTTCGTCTTCGAGGTTTCCGGCCTGATCGACAGCGCCAACCAGGAGCTTCTTGCGACCGCCAGGGATGCCGCCGGAAAACTGAGCGAAGGCATGGACGGGCTGTTCAGGGGCTCGTTCGTCACCCTCCGATACACTCTGGAACTGCTCGCGGACGGGAACGCGATGCTCGGGCTCTACGCCCAGTCCGCCGCCGCCCGCGATGCCGCCAGGCGCGCCGAGCTCGAGAAAACCTACAGGATTCACAAGGCGCGCGTCGGCGAGGCCTTTGCCGTACTCGGTGCGGAGGGCATCGACGCGAAGTCGAAACAGGTGCTCGACCGTATCGTCGCGTTCGGCGACGCCGCGAACGGCATCTTCAAACGCGCGGGGACCGCGCAGGATGCCGCACGCATCGCCGAATTGCGCGCAGCGCTGACGCCCGCCCTGCGTCCCGCGGTCGACGCCGCTGCCTTCGATTCCGAGGTCAAGGCTTCCGGTTTGCCGACACGCGCCGGATCGACGATGAACGAACTGATCGAGGTCGGCGTCGGCGAACTGCGGGCGCTGCTCGAGCTTCAGGCTGCCGGCGGCGCCGTGGCCGCCGCCCTGTCCGAGGCGGCCCGAATAGACAGCGGCGCGCAGCTCGCTCCCCTTCGCAAGCGCTACGACGACGGCAAGCAAGGTATCGCCGCCGCGCTGGAGAAACTGAAATTCGCGTCCTACAAGGAGCAGGTCGAAAAGGTTGCGAAAGATCTCGTCGCCGTCGGCGACAAGGAACGCAACGTGTTCGTCTCGGCCGAGGACAAGCTTGCGGTCGCAATCGATATTCGCGCGCTCGTCGAATCGAATGCCGAGGCCACGAACGTGCTGACGGCAGGTGCCCAGCGCCTCGCCGAGGAAGCACGCGAGACGGTTGCGTCCGAATCCCGCATTGCCGAACTGGCGATCGGCGTCGGCCAGGTTTCCATGCTCGCCGTTGTGGTCTTTGCGCTAGTCGTTTCGATCGCGATCGCATGGCTTTATATCGGCCGCGGGCTGGTGCGGCGTCTGACCGCCCTTAAAGGTTCGGTCGACGAACTGGCTGCGGGCAACCTGGAGGTCGACGTCAGGGTCTCCGGCGGCGACGAGATCGGCGCCATGGCGAAGGCAATGGCGATCTTCCGCGAGAACGCGTTGGAGAACCGCCGGCTTCAGGAAGAGCAGCGCGAAGCGGAAAGGCGAGCCGCGGAGGAAGAACGTACCCGCGAGGCCGAGAAGCACCGGGCCGACGAGGCTGCCGAGCGCGAGCGTCGCGAGCTGGAGGAAGCGGCGCAGACCGAGAAGCGCAACGCGCTCCTGCAACTCGCCGCCGGTTTCGAGGAAAGCGTCGGCGCGGTGATGGCGAGCGTTGGCAGCGCAGTCGGTCAGATGAAGGAACTGGCCGAGAGAATGACCTCGACCGCCGACGACACGACCGCGAAGGCGACCGATGCGGCCAGCGCATCCGCCGCGATCTCGGAAAGCGTGCGGTCGGCTGCGCAGTCGTCGCGCGAACTGGCATCGTCCATCGCCGAGATCGGCAAGCAGGTACAGCAGAGCTCGGACATCGCCCGCAGTGCCATGGATCAGGCCGAGCAGACCACCGACGCGGTCGCCGGTCTCGACGAATCGGCGGGGCGCATCGGCGAGATCATTGATCTCATCAACGACATCGCGAGCCAGACCAACCTGCTGGCGCTCAATGCGACGATCGAGGCGTCGAGGGCGGGCGAGGCCGGCAAGGGCTTCGCCGTCGTCGCGACCGAGGTCAAGACGCTTGCCGACCAGACCGCCAAGGCGACCGAGGAAATCGGCCGGCAGATCGGCGACATTCAGGACGCAACGACCAAGTCGGTAGAGTCGATCCGCGCCATCCGCGGCACCATCGGAGAGATCAACGAGGTGGCGACGGTCATCGCGTCCGCGGTGGAGGAACAGAACGCCGCCACCGAACAGATCGCGCGCAACGTGAACGAGGCGGCCGACGGCGTCGACCGGGCGTCGGAGAACATCGGCGCGGCGCAGTCCGGCGCCACCCGGACCGGTTCCGCCGCCGGCAGCGTGCTGGAAGCCGCTGAGGACCTCGCCCACCAGTCGAAAAGCCTGGAGCAAGCCGTGGGCGCGTTTCTGCAGGAGCTGCGGGCGGCTTAGGCAGGCGGGCTCAGGCGCTCGGTTTCGCTACGGTCGTCATCCCGGGCTTGTTCCGGGATCCAGCAACGCCGGAAAAGGTTCGCTCGGGAGTCTGGGCCCCGGAACAAGTCCGGGGTGACAGTCGGGGCTATCCGGAAAAGATTGGCTGACCGGCGGGCCGTCGCGATTACCCTGCCGTCTAAGCCTCGCCCCACACGTCCGTCGCCACCTCGACAATCCGCGCGAGTTTCGCTTCCTCGTCGGATTCCGACAGCGGATTGCCCTTCACCGAGCTGGCGAAGCCGCACTGGGTCGTCAGGCCCAGCCGGTCCAGCGGGGCATGCTTCGCCGCCTCGTCGATGCGGCGCTTGATGTAGTCGGCGTCTTCCAGCACCGGCGTCTTGGTCGACACGATGCCCAGGAGCGCGACCTTGCCCTCCGGCACGAGGCGCAGCGGCTCGAACGAGCCGGCGCGTTCGGTGTCGTATTCCAGGTGATAGCAGTCGACGTCGATCGCATTGAACAGCACGTCGGCAACCGGGTCGTAGCCGCCTTCCGCCGCCCAGAAGCCCTCCCGATTGCCGCGGCACTGGTGCATGCCGACGGTTACGCCTTCGGGCAGGACGTCGAGTGCGTCGTTGATCCGCTTGGCGTACTCGGCGAGCAGCGCGTCGGCGTCCGTGCCCCAGCCCGCGAACACGGGCGCGTAGTCCGGATCGCACAGGAACGGCAGCGTCACGTCGTCGAGCTGGATATGCGTGCAGCCCGCGTCGGCCAGCGCCTTCAGCTCGGCCCGGTAGGCTGCCGTGAGATCGTCCCAGAACGCATCCTCGTCGCCCGCGTAGGGCGTGTTCTCGAGCGCGCCCGGCCCGCCCATGAAGGAATGCACGACCGGCGGCGCGGGCAGCGTGACCTTGCCGACGGCGTCTCCGGAATTCTCGTTCAGGAACCTGAACGCTTCGACGATCGGGCTCTCGCGCCAGGAAATCCTGCCGTCGACGAACACGGTCGAGAACGCCTGCTGGAAGCCCTTCTCGTGCGTCCCGCAGAACGGCGACGAGGTGTCCTGGCGGTTCGCCGAGACCCCGGCCCAGTTCATGATCAGCTCCAGCCACCAGCTGCGGCGGCGCATCTCGCCGTCGGTCGCGCCCTTGAGCCCGACGCGCGCCTGCATGGCGACGGCCTCGCGGATGCAGTCGTCCTCGACCGCCGCGAGCTCCGCGTCTCCGTGCGGGCCGAGATTGCTCTCGGCCGTATCCTCGCCCAGCCGCGCGACCCGCGCGTCCTTCAGGCGCTGCGGGCGGAGAAGGCTGCCGACGTGGTCGGCGCGGAACGGAGGCGTGGTGCCGGGCATGGGGGGCTCCCTTCGGTTCTGTCATTGATGTCGGGCGAGAATAGCGTCCGGCAGGACGCGCGTGTAGGGGCGGCCCGAGTGGCGGTAAGGATTTTCGATTGATGAGCTGAGCGGCTGGAGGTTCCGCGGCGCGCGAGCGCGCGGGACGGGAAGCGGGATGGCGCTGTAGAAATGGCCTATGAGAACATTCGAACCGAAAAGGACGACGGCCTTCTGGTCGTTACGCTGCACCGGCCCGAAAAGCTGAACGCAATGACCCACCAGATGCGGGTCGACTTGATGGATTGCGTGCTCGAGGCCGAGGCGGACGACGAAGTGCGTGCCATCGTGTTCACCGGCGAGGGCGACCAGGCGTTCTGCGCCGGCGCGAACATTCCCGAGCTTGCCGAGCGCACCCCGCAGTCCGAGATGGGACGCGCCGCGACGCTGAGGAAAGAGCTGCCGACGACCGTCGAACGTCTCGCCAAGCCGACCGTCGCCGCGATCAACGGCCATTGCTACGGAGCGGGGCTGGAGTTCGCGATGGGCTGCACGGTCCGCATCGCCAGCGACAACGCGAAACTGGGACAGCCCGAAATCGCCCTGGGCCAGATACCCGGAAGCGGCGGCACGCAGCGCCTGTACCGCTTCGTCGGTCTGGCATGGGCCATGCACATCGTCCTTACCGGAGAGCCGGTGGCCGCCGAAAAAGCCCGCGAGATCAGGCTTGTGACCGAGGTGCTGCCCCAGGCAGACCTGTTGGGTCGTGCGAAGGAACTGGCCCGGCTCCTGGGGTCGCGCGCGCCGCTCGCGTTCGTCGCGGGTCGCGATGCCGTGTTGCGGTCCACCGAATCCGATTTGCTGACGGGAATCGACTACGAACGGAAACTTTATGCCCTGATCACCGGCACGGATGACCGGAACGAGGGGCTTGCAGCGTATCGGGAAAAGCGCAAGCCCGACTACAAGGGGCGCTGATTCGGTATGCGGCCGACGCTGCTCGCGCCCGAAACGATCGACGGCTATCTCGCGGCCGGTCACTGGACGCGCGAGACCATGGTCGACCGATATCGCGCGTTCGCATCGGAATACCCCGACCGGATCGCCTGTCGCGACAATGCGGAGACCTATACCTGGGCCGAGCTCAATGCGGCGTCGGATCGGCTGGCTGCCGTCCTGATCGATCTTGGCCTCGACCGCGATGCGACGGCGCTGGTTCAGACACCGTCCAATTGCCGCGAAATCGTCCTCCGGGTGGCGTTCAAGAAAGCCGGTATCATCGGCGCGTTCGCGCCGTTGCAATGGCGCCGGCGCGAACTCGGCTACGTGTGCGAACGTGTCGAACCTGCTCTCGTTGCGATTTCCGGGCGGCACACGGACGACGAGACGCGCCGTTGGCTGGAGGAAAACGCCGGAACGGCCATTCGCATCGATCTGGACGACGAACCGGTCGCCGGTTGGGCGGGCTGGTCCGATCTGCTCGAAAGCGACGTGAATGTCGCCCGACTGCCGGAAGACCGGGCGTTTCGTTTCGACGAGGTTTCCCTGATTACCGCCTCCAGCGGTACCAGCGGTCTCGCCAAGCTGTGCGAGTGGCCCGAAGGCGCGCAGCTATGCCAGAGCCGCGTGCTATGCGAGCGGATGAAAATCATCGGGGATGACCGGATCGGCATCTTCGCCCCCACCGCCGGTGCCGCCGGGTTGATGATGTGGATGGCGTCGTGGACGGTTCCCTGCTCCTCCGTTTTCCCCGACGGCTACCGGGCGTCGGACCTGCTCGACCTCGCCGAGAGCGAGCGGATAACCGTGGGAACGACGGTGCCCGTCATCCTGGTGCGCCTGGCGCAGGAGCGGCTCGAGGAGCGCGACCTGGGATCGCTGCGGCTGATGCGCGTCGGCACCGCCGCCGCCGACATGTCGGCCGCGCGCTCGTTCGAGGACCGGTCGGGTTGCCGTATCGTGGTCGCCTCGGGTTCCATGGAATGCACGGGGTTCGGCCATGCGGATGTCGACGAGCCGAAAGAGCTGCGGCTCGACGGTTCCGTCGGACTGCCGCTTGCCGGCTGCCGGCTTCGGATCGTGAACGATCGGGGCGAAATCCTGCCCACGGGCGAAGTCGGCGAGCTCACCGTATCGGCGCCGTTCTCGTCCTCCGGATACTGGAAGGATCCCGAGGCGACGGCCGCCGTCTGGTCAGACATGTGGTATTCGACGGGGGATGTCGGCGTCCTCGACGAAAACGGGCGATTGACGCTTCTCGGGCGCCTCAAGGACACGATCAACCGCAGCGGGCACAAGATCCTGCCCGCCGAGGTCGAGCGCGAGATAGCCCAACGTCCCGACATTGTCGAATGCAGCGTCGTTGCCGCGCCCGATCCTGAATACGGCCAGGTGCCCTGGGCATTCGTGCAGATGCGACCCGGCTGCCCGCTCGTCGCGGAAACCCTTGCCGTGCATCTGCGGGAAAGCGGTCTCGCCGGCTACAAGGTTCCGACCCGTTTTGTCGAGGTGCGAGACTTTCCCCGGATCAACGACAGCAAGGTCGACAAGAAAACGCTTTTGCAGACGGCGCTGGACGAACTGCGGTAGCCGCTGCCCCGCGGCCTGTCAGCCGAGATGCTTCGACGGGTCCCAGCCGCCCTGTTTCAGGTGTTTTTCGCCGAACGCGATGGGGCGTTCCTCGAGCGGGGTCGCCATGGTGTCGTTCCAGCGGTTGAGCCAGCCGAACAGGCAGACGACCCCGACCAATTCCACGATCTGGTCTTCGTCGAAATGTTGCTTGAGGTCCTCCATGTCCGCGTCGGTCATGGTGTTGGGCACCGAGCCGGCGCATTGAGCCATGCGCAGGGCCGCACGCTCCGCTTCGGTGAAGATCGGGTTGGTCTCGTATTCGAAGATCGCCTCGATCTTCTCGGCCGGCACGCCGTCGACCGCGACCGCGCTTTCCGCCGTGTGCGCAGAACAGTACTGGCAGCCGGCCGAGCGGCTCGCCATGAAGGCGACCAGCCGTTTCAGCCCCAGCGGCACCTTGCCCGGCACGCCGATCACCTCGCGCGACAGACGCGAAAAGGCGCGCAGCATCTCCGGCGCCCGCGCCATGACGAAGAAG
>JAYQUR010000020.1:0-19433 GCA_038148075.1 Alphaproteobacteria bacterium
CCGGGCGTCGACCATGTCGAGACCTGGATTTTCGACCTCGACAACACCCTGTACCGCACAACGCCGGAAATGCTTGCCCAGATCGACGACCTGATGGGCTCGTTCATCAGCGACCTGCTGAGCGTGGACCGGGTGCGCGCGAGAGAGATACAGAAGGGCTATTTCCGGACCCACGGCCTCACTCTCCGCGGGCTCATGCTCGAGCACGACCTCGACCCCGAAATCTATATCGAGCACCTGTCGCAGCTAGATCTCAGCGATATCGCGCCGAATCCCGAACTGTCGGGCATTCTCGCCGACCTGCCGGGACGCAAGATCATCTACACCAACGCGTTCACGGCCCACACCGAGGAGGTCATGGACCGTATCGGCATCGCCGACCGTTTCGACGCGGTATTCGATATCGGCCATGCCGACTACGTCCCGAAGCCGGCGATCGAATCCTATCGCCGGCTGTGCGAAAAGCACGGCGTGGACCCGACGCGGGCAGCGATGGTCGAGGACATCTCCCGCAACCTCGAACCGGCCGCCGAGCTCGGCATGACCACCGTCTGGGTTCGCACCGATACGCACTGGGCGCGCGAAACGGCGGAGACGGGCCACATCGATCACGTCACGGACGACCTCGTCGCCTGGCTCCGCGGCGCCGCAGGGCCGCTCGATACGGCCTGAGCGCGTTTCCCCGCGTCGGGATATGATCTATATTCCGCCCGATTTTCGCGAAAAACGGCAGAAAAATGAGCAAAGACGCACTTCAGAAATCGATAGATCAGGCGTGGGAAGACCGCGATTCGATCAACCCCGGCAGCAAGGGCGAAGCCCGCGACGCCATCGAGGCGGCGCTCGAAGCGCTGGACTCCGGCACCTACCGCGTTGCCGAAAAGGGCGCGGGCGGCTGGACCGTAAACCAGTGGCTCAAGAAGGCCGTGCTGCTGTCGTTCCGTATCTACGACATGGTACCGCTTCCGGGCGGGCCGAGTTTCCCCGGCATCGGCGACAGTCCATGGTTCGACAAGGTGCCGTCGAAATTCGCCGGCTGGGACGACGCCAAGTTCCGCGCTGCGGGCTTTCGCGCCGTGCCGAACTGCACGGTGCGCCGATCCGCCTATCTCGCGCCGGGGGTCGTGCTGATGCCGAGCTTCGTCAACCTCGGCGCCTATGTCGATTCCGGCACGATGGTCGACACCTGGGCAACCGTCGGTTCGTGCGCGCAAATCGGCAAGGACTGCCACATCTCCGGCGGCGTCGGTATCGGCGGCGTGCTGGAGCCGCTGCAGGCGGACCCGGTCATCATCGAGGACAGATGCTTCATCGGCGCGCGCTCCGAAGTTGCCGAGGGCGTCATCGTCGAAGAGGGCTCGGTGCTCTCCATGGGCGTCTTCCTCGGCCAGTCGACCAAGATCGTCGATCGCGAGAGCGGCGAGATCTTCACCGGCCGAGTGCCGGCCTATTCGGTCGTCGTGCCAGGCTCGCTGCCGGGCCGCAAGCTGCTCGACGGCAGCGACGGGCCGAGCCTCTACTGCGCGGTGATCGTCAAGCGCGTCGACGAGCAGACGCGGTCAAAGACGTCGATCAACGACCTGCTGCGGGACTGATCCGATTTCCGGCGCGCTCGATCTCGCCCGCGATCTCATTCGCTGCCCCAGCGTGACGCCGGAAGACGGCGGCGCGCTGGGCGTCCTCGAGGCGGCGCTGTCGGATCTCGGTTTCGCCTGTCACCGGTTGAAATTCTCGGCCGACGGCACGCCGGACGTAGACAACCTCTATGCGCGGCTCGGCGACGGCAAACCCAACTTCTGCTTCGCGGGTCACACCGACGTCGTGCCCCTCGGCAATCCCGACGCGTGGTCGGTCGACCCATTCGGCGGAGACGTAATCGACGGCGTGCTGTACGGCCGCGGCGCTACCGACATGAAAAGCGCGGTCGCTGCATTCGTCGAAGCGGCGCGGCGATTTCTCGACGGGCGCAACGGCGCGTTCGATGGCTCGATCAGCCTGCTGATCACCGGCGACGAGGAAGGCCCGGCGATCAACGGCACGAAGAAGGTGCTCGACTGGATGGCCGAGAACGGCGAGACGATCGACGTCTGCCTCGTCGGCGAACCCACCAACCCGACGGCGCTCGGCGACATGATCAAGATCGGCCGCCGCGGCAGCCTGTCGGGTACGCTGACGGTTCCCGGCGTCCAGGGCCACACCGCCTATCCGCATCTCGCCGACAACCCCCTGCCGCGGCTCGTGAAGATGCTGGATGCCATGGCGTCGACGCCGCTCGACGACGGCACCGATCATTTCCAGCCGTCCAACCTCCAGCTGACCACCGTCGATGTCGGGAACCCGGCGACGAATGTGATCCCGGCGCAGGCGAGGGCGGGCTTCAACATCCGCTTCAACGACCTGCATACCGGTGCCAGCCTGACCGAATGGCTGCACGACCGGTGCAAGGCGGTCGGCGGCGACTACGAACTGGACATTCACGTCTCGGGCGAAGCGTTCCTGACGCCGCCGGGACGCTTCAGCGAACTGCTGGCGCGGACGGTGACGGACGTGACCGGCAGGACGCCGGAGCTGAGCACATCGGGCGGCACGTCGGACGCGCGGTTCATCAAGGATTTCTGCCCCGTCGCCGAATTCGGACTTGTCGGCCAGACCATGCACAAGGTCGACGAGCGCATTGCGGTCGCCGACCTGGACGCTCTCACCGACATCTACGCCGCTGTCCTCGACGGGTATTTCGGCGGAGACGCCTGACGGCGGCGCGGATGGTCAGTGCCCGCCAGTTCGCGCTTGCGATGTACGGCTGCTGGCAGTTCGCCAGGCTCGACCGGTCGGCCGTCCAGTATTTCGACAATACGCCGGAAGCGTTCTGGAAATCTTTCAACGCCGCGATCTTCGCCGCTCCGGCCTACTGCCTGCTTATCCTCCTGAATTTCGCCGATCATCCGGTGAATGCCGGGCCCATCCGGATCGTTCTCGTCGAAAGCATCACCTACGTGATCGGGTGGGTATTGTTCCCGCTGATCATGATCTCGTTCACCGATGCGACGGGATCGGGACGCAATTACTGGCGTTTTATCGCGGCGTGGAACTGGTCGATCGTCCTTCAGGTGTTCGTCTATCTGGGCGTCGTCGCTTTCGGCTCGAGCGGCGCGCTGCCGGGCGGCCTCGGCGCTTTCGTCGCACTGATCGCGACGGTCCTGATCCTCTGCTATCAGGGTTTCGTCGCGCGGGTGACGCTGGATGTCCCGCTGGGACCGGCGGTTTCCGTCGTCGTCATCGACCTCGCGCTCAGCATCGGGCTGAACGCCGGAAGCCGCTGGTTCTACAGTTAATCGGGATACCCCACCGACACCAGATACAGCCCGTCCGGCGGCGCGGTCGGGCCCGCGGCCGACCGGTCGTGCGCCTCCAGTGCGGCGGTCACGTCGTCCGCCGTCCATTTGCCGGCGCCGACGCGCTCCAGCGTGCCGACGATATTGCGCACCTGATGATGCAGGAACGACCGCGCCCTGGCATGTACGCGAAGCTCGTCGCCGTCGCGTTCGACGCGGAGCTCGTCGAGCGTCTTCACCGGCGACTTCGCCTGGCACATGCTGGCGCGGAAACTCGTGAAGTCGTGGTGGCCGACCAGCCGCTGCGCCGCTTCGTCCATCGCATCCGCATCGAGCGGGATACCGACGTGCCAGACCCGGCCGTACTCGAGCGCCGGATGCGAGCGACGGTTCAGAATGCGGTAGAGATAGACCCGCTCGCGCGCCGACGTGCGCGCATGGAACCCGTCCGGCGCTTCCGCCGCGTCGAGGATGGCGATCGGCTCCTCGCGGAGAAACGCGTTGAGCGCATCCCGCACGGTATCGGCCGTGGTCTCCTTTTCTATATCGATATGGGCGACCTGGCCGAACGCATGGACGCCGGCATCGGTGCGGCCGGCACCGTAGACGCGCACCGTCTCGCCGCAGAACTTGAAGACGGCCTCCTCGATCGATTGCTGGATCGACGGGCCGTTGTCCTGGCGTTGCCAGCCGACATAGGGACCGCCGTCATACTCGATGGTGACGCGCCAGCGGGTCACGAGAGCACGGTTCCGACGGGAACGGAGGTGCCGCGTACGAAATCCGCCGCCGCCATCGCGGAGCGGCCCGCGCGCTGGACAGTCTCCAGCGCGAGCGCGCCCTCGCCGCAGGCGACAACCAGCGGTTCCGCGATCACCTCGCCGGGCGTTCCCGTACGGTCCGCAAGCGAGGCCGCAAGCACCCGCAGCCTGTCCCCATCGAACTCGCACCAGACGCCGGGCCACGGGTTGAGCGCACGCACTTTGCGTTCGATCTCGGCTGCGCTCGCGGTCCAGTCGATCCGTCCTTCGTCGCGTCCAAGCTTGGCGGCATAGGTCGCGCCTGATTCCGGCTGCGGCTCCGCCGCCCAGTCGCCGGCCGCCAGCACCTCGACGACGAATTTCGCGCCGAGGGCGGCGAGCGCATCGTGCAGATCCGACGCCGTGGTGTCGGGCCCGATGGGAACGGCACCGGTGCGGATCATCCCGCCGGTATCGAGCCCCTCGTCCATCTGCATGATGGTAACGCCGGTCTCGGCATCGCCGGCCAGCAGCGCCCGCTGGATCGGCGCCGCGCCGCGCCAGCGCGGCAGCAGCGAGGCGTGAATGTTCAGGCAGCCGCGTTCCGGCGCATCGAGGATCGCCTTGGGCAGGATCAACCCGTAGGCGGCGACGACGGCGACATCGGAATCGAGTGCGGCGAATTCCGCCTGCGCGGCCGCGTCCTTGAGGCTCGCCGGCGTCCGCACCTCGATGCCCCTCCCGGCGGCGAAGGCATGAACGGGCGACGGTCGTTCCTTTTGGCCGCGCCCCGCCGGACGCGGCGGTTGCGAATAGACGCAGACGATGTCGTGGCCGGCGGCGATCAGCGCATCCAGCGCCGGGACGGCGAAATCCGGCGTTCCCATGAAGACGAGGCGCATCGCGACCGCCCTCAGACGCCGGCCTTGGCTTCGGATTTCTTCAGCTTGGAAAGCTTGCGGAGAATCATGCCCCGCTTGAGGCTGGAGATGTGATCGACGAACAGGACGCCGTCGAGATGGTCCATCTCGTGCTGAATGCAGGTCGCGAGGAATCCGTCGATCTCCATCTCGCAGATCTCGTTCTCGTGGTCGAGATAGCGAACTGTCACGGATTCAGGCCGCCTGACCTCGGCGAAATGTTCCGGCAACGACAGGCACCCCTCCTCGAAAACGGACCTTGCATCCGACGCCGCGACGATTTCGGGGTTTGCCATCCTGATGGGTTGCGGGTCCTCTTCACCGCGCGCCACATCGGCGACGATCACGCGCTCGAGCACGCCGACCTGCGGCGCGGCGAGTCCGACGCCGGGCGCGGCGTACATGGTCTCCAGCATGTCGTCCATCAGCTTGCGCACCCGGTCGTCGACGCTGTCGACGGGCGCCGCCTTCTTCTTCAGGCGCGGATCGGGCGCGGTGATGATCGGCAACACGGCCATTTGCGAGGGGTTCCTCGGCGTTCTGGTGACAATGTCAGGGCCGTTAGGTATGCGCTGCGGCAGGTCGGGTCAAGTTCTGCGCGCGGGCGAGCGGCGTCGGACCGATTCGCAGAAGTTCGTGTTACGTTCTTGCAATGGAACCGGTCACGATCATTGCCCTCGTCATCGCTGCGGCGGCGCTCGGCATCGCCTTTCTCGCCGTCCTGCGTGGCGGGCGCGGCAACACCGATGGGCTCGCGGCTCAGCAGGCGGAGCTTGCAACGCGGCTCAGCCAGATCGCGGAGATCGAGGCCGCGCACCAGCGGGCGCTGGGCGAACGGTTGCAGGCGCAGGAGCGCGTCATCACCAAGACGCTGGAGGAACGGCTGGGCGACGTCTCGCGGAAACTCGGCGACACGCTGCAGCAGTCGACGACGCGCTCGACCGAGACGCTGACCAAGCTGCAGCAGCGCCTCGCGGTCATCGACGCGGCGCAGAAGAACATCACCGACCTGTCGGCGCAGGTCGTCCAGCTGCAGGACATCCTGACCAACCGCCAGGCGCGCGGCGTGTTCGGCGAGGTCCAGTTGCAGGATCTCGTGCAGGCGGCGCTGCCGCCGTCCGCCTACGACTTCCAGAAGACGCTGAGCAACGGCAAGCGGGCCGACTGCGTGCTCCAGCTTCCCAACCCGCCGGGCGCCATCGCGATCGACGCGAAGTTCCCGCTGGAGAGCTATCACGCGATGCGGAATGCGGCCGACGATACGGCCGCGGCCCAGTACCGCCGCGCGTTTGCGGCCGACGTTCTCAAGCATGTCCGGGACATTGCCGATCGCTACATCCTGCCCGGCGAAACGGCGGAATCGGCGCTGATGTTCCTGCCGTCGGAAGCGGTCTACGCCGAGCTGCACGCCTCCTTCCCCGATGTAGTGGAGAAATCGTACCGGGCGCGCGTCTGGATCGTCTCGCCGACGACGCTGATGGCGACGCTCAACACGGTGCGCGCCGTCCTCAAGGACGCAACGATGCGCGAACAGGCGGGCGTGATCCAGAAAGAGGTCCATCTGATGCTCGAGGACGTCGGCCGCCTCGACAAGCGCGTCGACAATCTGCAGAAGCATTTCGAGCTCGCGGAAAAAGACATTCGCGAGATACGAACCTCGACCGACAAGATCACCCGCAAGGGCGAGAAGATCGAGGAAATCGAACTCGGCGAAGGCGCGGAGCCGGAGGAAATCGCCGCCGGCGCCGAAATCCATCGGCTGGACCGAAGCGGCGGCTGACGGGTTTATCCGGAACTCAGTCTTCGTCCGGTTCTCGCCCGAATTCGTCCGCCGCGAGATTCCGGATCATCGCGAGCAGAACGTCCCGAACGATTTCGAGATGGGCCGGATCGACGCCGTCGACCGCGATCCGGTTGACCTCCTCGGCGAGCGGAACCAGCTCGTCGCGCAGGGAACGGCCGTCGTCGGTAAGATAGACATGGAGCTTTCGCCGGTTGCCCGGTTCGTGGCGGCGCGTTATCAGGCCACGCGCCTCGAGCGCCTTTACCGCGGCGAACGTCGTCGGTTCGGTAACGCCGGCCGCGTCGCTGAGCTCCCGCTGGGTGAGACCGTCCTTTTCCCATAACACCCGTAGAAAGACCCAATGGCCGAACGGCACGTCGTGCGCCGCAAGACGCGACGACAGGCTTTGGCCGAGGCTGCGGCCGGCATCGCGGATCAGATGCGCCAGCCGGTCGTCGGGGACGCCGTCCTGCCAGTGGCGCAGGACCTGCAGCGCGTCGTTCCGGCTCGCGACGGGTATGCGGGTCATGAGGCGGATTCCCGGCCTGCCGTCGGCACCTGGAATTTCAACGCCACCTCTCTCCCCGTCCGGCCCGAGTCGACCAGCGCGAGACAGGCTTCGAGCGTCGCCCTTCCCCACTCGCCCGTATGAACCGGCGCTACGCCCTCGAAAACCGCGTCGTACAATTCGTCGATCACCTCGGTCCGCGGTACGACGGGATCGGGAAGCGGCCGGAACGCCTTTTCCGTCTCGCCGTAAATCATCACGCCGCCGGGCATCGGCCGCAGGTCGGCGCGTTCGCAGCTGACAATGTAGAGCCCGAACTGCTCGTGTTTACGGCCGCCGATGTCCTCGGGCGTCGGCAGCTTCTGCCCGGCCGGCCCGCCATAGGCGCGCGCCGCCTTGACGGCCGCCTCCTCCGAGGGGTCGCCTATTCCTTCCAGCGCCCTGCGCGCTGCCCCGTAGGCATCGGGATCCTTGGGCCTTCCGGATTCCGCGATCCAGCCGCAAAATTCGTCCGAATCGAAGCGACCGTAACCGCTATAGACCAGGGATGCCGTCGCCCCGCCCGCAAACTTCAGGATCGCGGAGTAGGCGCCGTCTGTGGGCCGGTCGGGATCCCAGCGACCGCTGGTCGCATAGACCGTCTCCGCCACGCCGCCCGCCAGCAGGCGGACGATGTCGATCTGGTGCGCCGCCTGGCTGAATGCGACGCCGCCGCCCTTTGCGGTATCGAGTTCCTCGGGGCGCCGCGGCCGATAGACGAAATCCGTGTAGTTGATTGCCGTTATCATCTGCGGCGTGCCGTATTTTCCGGCCGCGATCAGGCGCCGCGCCTCGGCGATCGGCGCATCGAAACTGTGGCTGTGCCCGACGAGCAGATGCACGGCGGCGTCCGCGGCCGCATCGATCATGGCGGTGCATTCCGCAAGCGTCAGCGCCATCGGCTTCTCGACGAGGACGTGCTTGCCGGCCCGCGCTGCCGCGACCGTGTTTTCGGCATGGAACTGATGCGGCGTCGCGACATAGATCGCGTCGAGCGTCGGGTCGGCGCACATCGCTTCGACGGAGCGATAGCCGGCGCCGCCGAAATCCGCCGCAAACCGGTCAAGCGCCTCGGGCCGCGTGTCGGCCGCCGCGGCGATCTCCAGCCCGGGGTGCAGCGCGAGGGTCGGCAGCATTACGCTGAACCCCCGCCCCAGCCCGGCGATCCCCAGTCTCAGCTTGCGATCGGTCACCGGTGTGTTCCGTCAAAAGAAGCCATGCGCGCACCCTAGACCCTCTTGACAGCCGCGTCCATTATTCTTAGGTTCCAAAGAATATTATTTGTTTCCTAAGTTTATTGATCGTGCCGGGAGGAAACCATCATGATCACCGCCGAGGAAAACGACCTGCTTGCTCGCGTCGAGGACGACACGCCGATGGGCCACATCATGCGCCGTCACTGGCTGCCCGCATGCCTGTCCGAAGAGGTCGCCGAGCGCGACGGCAAGCCGGTGCGCTTCCGCCTCCTCGGCGAGGACCTGATCTGCTTCCGCGACAGCGAAGGCAAGCTCGGGGTCATCGACGAGTTCTGCCGCCACCGCGGCGCGTCGCTCGCCTTCGGCCGCAACGAGGATTGCGGGCTGCGCTGCCTGTATCACGGCTGGAAATTCGACGTGAACGGAAACGTCGTCGACATGCCGAGCGAGCCGAACGCGGGCGAAGGCCTCAAGGCGGACGCGAAGATCAAATCCTACCCCGTGCGCGAAGCGGGCGGTTTCGTCTGGACCTACATGGGTCCGGCCGAGGACATGACCGGGTTCGAACCGCCGGTCTGGGCATCGGCCCCCGCCGACAAGATTTCGGTCGTCAAGATGCACACGGCGTGCAACTGGGCGCAGGTGCTCGAGGGCTCCATCGATTCGGCGCACAGCTCGAGCCTGCACTCGACCGACATGCCGCCAGCCGAAGTCGACGGCGCGAAAGCGACCGCGACCACCTGGCCCCGCCCGTCGAAGGACAAGGCGCCGCGCATCAAGTTCCAGAAGACCGATTACGGTTTCCGTTACGCGGCCATCCGGACGCCGATCCTGAACGCGGAGACGCACGACTACATCCGCACGACGCTCTTCGTCGCGCCGTTCTCCGTCGTCATCCCGCCCAACGACCAGTACAGGCTGGCGCAGATGCTGGTGCCGATGGACGACGAGAACACCATGTTCTACTGGATCGCCTTCCACGAGACGAAGGGCATCCCGCAGGACGAATGGCGGCGGTTCTGCGGCGCGGAGGTCGGCAAGGACATCGACGAGAACTGGCGCAAGATCCGTACTCTCGAGAACGATTTCCTGCAGGACCGCGAGGCGATGAAGGCCGGCGACTTCACCGGCATCTACGGCATCCCGGCGCAGGACATGGCGATGTGGGAATCGATGGGCCCCATCGCCGACCGCACGAAGGACTATCTCGGCGTCAGCGACGGCGCCGTCGCCCAGTTCCGCCGGATGATGATCGCCGCCGCGCGCGACTGGCAGGAGAAGGGCGTCGCCATCGGCACGCAGGCCGGCGGCCGCGAGACGCCGAATTCCGACCTCGTCTCCTACGAACGGATGCTGCCGAAAGATCACGACTGGCGTGACGTCGACCCGAAAGCGGGTCCGGGCCTGGTCGACAAGGCCGCCTGACAGACGAAAGGACCGATACGGACGATACGGCTGGCGCGGCACGCACGTCGCAGGTTATCGTCCGGCCATGTCCGCTTTCCGGCACGCAGTCTGTCCGCACGACTGCCCGAGCACCTGCCTGCTCGAGGTCGAACAGATCGACGCGCGCACGATCGGCCGCATTCGCGGCGCCCGCGACAACAGCTACACGGCCGGCGTCGTCTGCGAGAAAGTCGCCCGCTACGCTGAGCGCATCCACCACCCGAACCGGCTGACGACGCCACTGCGGCGCACCGGGCCGAAAGGAGACGGCGCATTCGAGCCGGTCTCCTGGGACGATGCGCTCGACGAGGTCGCAAACGCCTTCGTCCGCACCGCTCAGCGCGACGGCACGGAAGCAATATGGCCGCTTTACTACGCCGGCACGATGGGCCTCGTGCAGCGCGACGGAATCAACCGGCTGCGCCACGTCATGAAATATTCGCGCCAGCATTCGACGATCTGCAACACGCTTGTGTTCGCGGGCTGGCAGGCGGGCGTGGGCAGGAAAATGGGTCCTGACCCGCGCGAGATGGCCGATGCCGACCTGATCGTCGTGTGGGGCGGCAATCCCGTCGCGACCCAGGTCAACGTGATGACCCATATCGCCCGCGCCAGGAAGGAACGCGGCGCCAGGCTCGCCGTCGTCGACCCCTACCGCACGGCGACCGCGGCGGCGGCCGACATCCATATCGCGCCGCGACCGAGTACCGACGGGGCGCTGGCCTGCGCGATCATGCATGCGATGTTCCGCGATGGCCATGCCGACCGCGCCTACATGGCCGAATTCGCCGACGATCCGGCAGGACTCGAAGCGCACCTGCGCGACCGGACGCCGGCATGGGCGAGCCGCATCACGGGAGTCCCGGAAGAGGAAATCGAGACGTTCGCGGCCCTGTACGGCCGGGCGGACAGGGCAATGATCCGCGTCTGCTACGGATTTTCCCGCTCACGCAACGGCGCGGCGAACGTGCATGCCGTGAGCTGCCTGCCGACGGTCGGCGGAAAATGGAAGCATCGCGGCGGCGGCGCCGTGTTCCACAGCGGCGACCTCTACGGCATCGACAAGACCCTGATCGAGGGGAACGACGCGATCGATCCGGAGGTCCGCATCCTGGATCAGTCCCGGGCCGGGCCGATTTTCACCGGCGACAAGGACGCGCTGAAAGGCGGCCCGCCGGTCGCGGCGACGCTGATCCAGACGACCAACCCGGCCGTCGTTTCGCCCGATGCGGCGGCCGTGCAGCGCGGCCTCGCCCGCGACGACCTGTTCGTTTGCGTGCACGAACAGTTCATGACCGATACGGCCCGGTTCGCCGATATCGTGCTGCCCGCGACCATGTTCCTCGAACACGACGACCTCTATTTCGCCGGCGGCCATCCGCACCTGATGGTCGGCGCACGGGTGATCGACCCGCCCGACGGCGTGCGTTCCAATCACGAGATGCTGCGGGGCCTCGCCGCCCGTCTGGGTGCGGAGCACGAAGGCTTCGGGATGGATGCCCGCGAGATGGTCGATCGCACGCTCCGCTTCTCCGGCTACCCGGGCTTCGACGAGACGCTTGCGCAACGCTGGATCGATTGCCAGCCCGGGTTCGACGATGCGCACTTTCTCAACGGCTTCCCGCATCCCGACGGCAGGTTCCGGTTCCGGCCGGACTGGGCGGCGCAGGGGCCCGACCACGCGGCGATGCCGCCGCTGCCGGATCACATGGATGTCCTCGACGAGGGCGACGAAGCGCACCCGTTCCGGATGGTGACGGCGCCGTCGCGCACCTTCCTGAATACGAGCTTCACCGAAACGCCGACGTCGGCGAAACGCGAAGGCCGGCCGACGGCGAAGATCCATCCCGACGATTGCGCCGCCCTCGGCCTCGCAGCGGGCGACAGCGTGACGATCGGCAACCGGCGAGGCAAAGTCCGCGTCGCCGCCGAGCCGTTCGACGGGCTGCAGCGCGGCGTGATCGTCGTCGAAAGCGTCTGGCCCGGAAGCGCTTTCGGCGACGGGGTCGGCATCAACCGGCTGACCAGTCCCGATCCGGGACCGCCGAACGGCGGCGCCGTCTTCCACGACACGGCGGTGTGGCTGACGGCGGGCTGACGGATACACGATCGCGCTCGACCGACCTGCGGGAGCCGGGCGGAAAGCAAGGGCCGAAGCCAAGAGATTGCGACATTGTCCCGCCGGCGCGCGCCGCACTAGGATATCGCCATGCCCGACCTGCCCAATTACCGTCCCTATCTGCCAGAGGAACCGCGCGATGCAAGCCTGACGGCGCGCGAGCACACCGAGAGGCGCATGACGGGCGAGCGGCCGCAGGCGCTGTTCGGCAACTGGGCGAAGCTGCATGCGCAGCCATTCAGGGGGATCACCACGGGCGGAACGCCGACACGGGATCTGTTCTCCCTCGCCGACGAGGGTGCGCCGACCCGTGCGGTCGCCGCCGCCGTCGACAGGCTGCTGTCGGACCTGTCCGCCGGACAAAAGGCGTCGATGCGGTTCCCCGTCGACTCGGACGTCTGGCGCAACTGGCAGAACACGGAACTGTTCGTCGAGACGCACGGGCTCCGCCTCGACGAGCAGCCGGTGCCGGTCCGCGAGGCGGTGATGGACGTCATGAAGGCGAGCTTGAGCACGCGCGGCTTCGAGATATCGCGCGACGTCATGCGGCTCAACGCGTTTCTCGGCGAGCTGATCGGCGCACCACTGGTCTTGGGCGAGTGGAGCTACATCTTCTGCCTGTTCGGCGAACCGTCGGAGACCGAACCGTGGGGCTGGCAGCTTTTCGGCCACCATCTGTGCCTTAACTGCTTCCTGCTGGGCGGCCAGATGACGCTGACGCCCGCCTTCATGGGCGCGGAGCCCGCCTACGGCGACCGGGGCCGGTACGACGGCATTCGCCTGTTCGAGGACGAGGAGCGCAAGGGGCTCGCCCTGATGCGTAGTCTCGGCGCCGACCAGCGAACGCAGGCGATCGTCGCCCATTCGATGATGGGCGGCGACCTGCCGGAAGGGCGGCGGCATTTCGCCGACAACCTCCATCTGGGCGGCGCCCACCAGGACAACCGCATCGTGCCCTACGAAGGGCTGATCGTCTCGGCAATGTCGAAATCGCAGCAGCGCGACCTGCTCGATCTCGTCGAGGCCTATCTGGTCGCCCTTCCCGACGGCCCCCGCGCAGCACGCATCTCGGAGGCCGAACGACACCTTCGGGACACGCATTTCTGCTGGATCGGGGGTACCGACGAGGAAAGCGCGTTCTACTATCGCATCCAGAGCCCGGTGACCTTCATCGAGTTCGACCACCACACGGGCGTCTTCCTCGACAACAAGGAGCCGGCCAAGTTCCACGTCCACACGATCGTGCGCACGCCGAACGGCAACGACTACGGGATCGACCTCTTACGGCTGCACTATCGCGACGCCGGGCATCACGCGCACGACTGACACGCGCGGCGCCCGGCTTGTCGGCAACCGGTTACTTCACCGTGATGCAGGTGCAGGTCGAATGATGGCTGACCTTGTGGGAGACGCTGCCCATCAGCATGTCTGCGATCTTGCCGAGCCCGCGCGAGCCCATGACGATCGTATCCGCCCCTTCGCCTTCCGCCGCTTCGAGGATCGCGTCTGCGGGCGAACCGCTGGCGACGAGTTTCTTGACCTTGTCGACGCTGACGCTGGCGGCGCGCTGCACGAAATTATCGCAGATCGCCTCGCCGATAGCCTCAAGCGTCTCGCGCGGCGCCGGCAGGGAAACCGGACCGCCGTATCCCGCCTTTGCCGCCTCCATCGAGGCATCCATCAGGTCGTCGAGACCGTCCAGAACGTCCTTGCCGAGGCCGTATTTTTCGGCAACCAGCTTGAGGTCGTAGATCGATGTATGGTCGAGGAGCACGTGCAGGACGACAATCTCCGCGCCGTATTTTTCGGCAAGATCGGCGGCAAGGTCGATCGCCTTGATGGCATGGTCGGAGCCGTCTGTGGGCACCAGGATCTTCTTCATCATCGGAACTGTCCTTTTCCCTTTGGGAGCTGTCAAAGCCATTCGACACGCATTTGCACGCTGCAACTTTGATCTGGCTCAAGAAACGTCGCGGCCTTGGCGTTTTGCGTCAATCTCTCGGCTTCGGAAAGCCTGCGCGCATGTAGGCGATGACGTCCCAGATTTCGGCGCGCGACAAATTTTCCTTGAACGACGGCATCTCCTTTCCGAATGCCTTCTCGCCTTCGGAAATCGTCCACATCAGATATTCGTCGGCGGCGCCGGGACGGCGGATCATATGCGCGAGAAGCGCGGGCGACGGCGCCATGCCCAGCGCCCTGTCGCCTCCGCCCAGGCTGTGGATGCCGTGACAGGCGGCACAGTTCTCCTGATACAGGATGAGACCGCGGCCTACGTTCTGCCGCGTCGCCTCGCCGTGCGGCGCGAGGCCGCGATACTCCGGCGGCACACCGGCATGCATGTAGGTCCAGTGCCGCTGCATCCGGGCACGCGCCGTCGGCGTAACCACATCGCCGCCCCACAGATGACGCGGTTGCCACATATCGTCCTTGGGAACAGGTGGTTCCGCGGCGAGGCGGATTTGGGCGGCAGCGGAAATCGCACCGATCGACATGGCAACAGCAAGTATCGCGGCGGTAAATCTGGAAACGGACGCCATAAGAGCCTCCTTCGCTGAACGAACCGGAGCTTGTCGCCATGCGGCCGGAACCGCGTTGATCGACATCAATCGCCACAACCGCCGTTCAGACGGGCCGGCGCGCCTTCAATGCGGCGGAAAGCGTCCCGTCGTCGAGATAGTCGAGCTCGCCGCCGACCGGCACGCCGTGCGCGAGGCGCGTAATGCTGAGCTCGCCCGGCAGTTGGCCGGCCATGTCCTCCAGCCGGTCGGAGATATAGTGCGCCGTCGTCTGCCCCTCGACGGTCGCCGAGGTCGCAAGGATGACTTCGCGGATGCGGCCCTGGGCGACGCGCGCCAGAAGCCCGCCGATGTTGAGATCTTCCGGTCCCCGCCCGTCGAGTGCGGACAAGGTGCCTCCGATCACATGATAGTCGCCCTTGAAGGACGCGGTACGTTCCAGCGCCCAAAGGTCGGCAATATCCTCCACGACGCAGACCGAGCTGCGGTCCCGGCCGTCGTCGCGGCAAATGCCGCAGGGATCGGTGGCATCGAGATTTCCGCAAATGGCGCACGTGGTCACGGAGGCGGCAGCGGAGGTAAGTGCCGCGGCGAGCGGCTCGAGCAGCGACTCCGGCCTCTTCAGCAGATGGAGGGCGGCGCGGCGCGCCGACCTCGGGCCGAGGCCGGGCAGCTTCGCCAGCATCTGTATGAGGCGCTCGATCTCCGGAGACGACATGGACGAACCGATGCCGTCAGAACGGCAGCTTCATGCCGGGTGGGAGGTTAAGCCCGCCGGTGACCTTCGCCATCTCCTCCTGCATGTGCGCTTCCGCCTTGGCGCGCGCATCGTTGAAGGCGGCGACGATGAGATCCTCGACGACCTCGGCGTCCTCGCTGTTGAACAGCGACGGGTCGATCTTCACCTTGCAGACGTCGCCCTTGCCAGTCAGCGTCACGTTGACCATGCCGGCGCCTGCAGCGCCGGTGACCTCCATCTCGGCGAGGCGATCCTGCATCTCCTGCATTTTCGCCTGCATCTCCTGCGCCTGTTTCATGAGGTTGCCGAGATTCTTCATATGTAGTCCTCGTCGGTCGCATCGGGATCGAAAGTGTATGGGTCGAAATCGTCGTCGAGAAACTCGTCCGGCGCCGGTGCGAGCCCATCCGGCGCCGCTTCGGGAGCAGCGGTATCGACGACGCTGCGGACGTCCGTCACCTCGGCGCCTGGAAACGCCTCGAGCGCCATTTTCACGAGCGGATGGGCCAGCGCTTCCTCGCGGCGGCGCGCGGCGGCCTCGTCTCGCTGCTGCTGGAGCGTCGGCGCGCCCTCTTCCCGGCTGTCCTCGACGAACCAGGCGCGGCTGGTCCATTCGGACAGACGCCGGCTCATCTGCATGGCGAGATCGCGCGGCGCGCCGTCGGTCACGCGAATGGCGATCTTCCCGATTTGGAACCGCACAAGCCGCGCGTTGTTCACCAGGTAGGCATGCAGCAGCGGCTCGCCATTGGCCGCAAACAGCGCGACGGCTTCCTCGAAGGAGGACGGCACGCCCGCTTCGGTCGCACCGTCGTCGCTCGACGGGATATACTCGGGCTGCACGGCCAGCGCCGTCGGCCCGTCGGTCTGCAGGACTGGCCGTTCGGCCGGCGCAGGCGCAGGGGGTGCGACGGCCTCGGCGGAACCGCGTTCGGCCTGAGACGCCGCAGCCGGGGCCTCGGCGGCGGGAACGGCAGCGGCTGTTTTGGGTGCAGCGCCGGACAACGACCCCACCAGGTCGGCCGGCGACGGCAGATCCGCGGCGTAGGCGATACGGACGAGCACCATCTCGGCCGCCTGCGATGCGGACGGCGCGTTGCGCACCTCGGCCAACCCCTTGAGCAGCATCTGCCAGGTCCGCGCCAGCGCCGACATCGGCAGCCGAGCGGACACGTCCTTGCCGCGCGCAAGGTCGAGATCGGAGGTCGGCGTCGCTTCCGCCGTATCCGGCGCCGCCTTGAGGCGCGTAAGCCAGTGCGTCAGTTCCGCGAGGTCCTGCAGGATCGTCACGGGGTCTGCGCCGGCGCCGTACATGTCGTCGAACCTCGCCAGCGCGTCGGCGATCTCGCCCTTCATGAGCTGTTCGAACAGGTCGAAGACCTGGACGCGCTCGGCGACTCCGAGCATGTCGCGCACCGCGTCCTCGGTGATCTCGGTATCGGGGCCGCTATGCGCGATCGCCTGATCGAGCAGCGACAGCCCGTCGCGGACCGAACCGTCGGCCGCGCGCGCGATCAGCGCGACAGCCCCGCGCACGATGTTCGCGCCTTCCTTCTCGGCGATGCCGGCGAAGTGATCGACGAGAGTCTCGAAACCGACCCGGCGCAAGTCGAAACGCTGGCAGCGCGACAGCACGGTCACCGGGACCCGCCGGATCTCTGTGGTCGCGAAGATGAATTTCACATGCTCCGGCGGCTCCTCGAGCGTCTTCAGCAGCGCGTTGAATGCGTTGCGCGACAGCATGTGCACTTCGTCGATGATGTAGATCTTGTAGCGCGCGCTGACCGGGCGGTAGAGCACGCCGTCGATCAGTTCGCGGATGTCGTCGACGCCGGTCCGGCTGGCCGCGTCCATCTCCATGACGTCGACATGACGATCCTCGGCAATCGACACGCAATGCTCACAGACGCCGCAGGGCTCGGCCGTCGGACCGCCGTTGCCGTCGGTCCCGACGCAGTTGAGCGCGCGCGCGATGATGCGCGCCGTCGTCGTCTTGCCGACGCCCCGGACCCCGGTGAGGATGAAAGCATGCGCCAGACGGCCCGCCGCAATGGCGTTCGACAGCGTCCGGACCATCGGCTCCTGGCCGATCAGCGCCGTGAAATCGCTCGGCCGGTACTTGCGGGCTAGGACGCGATAGGGCTGGGCGTTGGATGAGTCCGACATGGCCGCCTTGTTACGGAAGGTGGGAGACTGGTGAGGCGACCCGGAGAAATCTCGTTACGGCTGCTTCCTTCCGGACCTGACCGGGTTGGCGAGCAATCCGTCCGCCGCCAGCCTCCCGGGCGCATTATATCAGGTCGGGCGCACGGTCCAACCGGAGTCGAGTCTTTTCGGGGGATTCTCCGCCGTGCGGCATTCAATTGCGCGGATTCCGGGGTTGTGCGACTTTTAGCCTCATGAAATCCCACAATCATTACGCGGATTCGATCCTCGACCGGGTCGCCCACCTAAGGAACGACGAGGCCTGGCTGCGCGCGCAGCTCGACGCCGAGCACACGCTGGTAATCCCGGTGTGGCGGTCGCGCAATCTGGTGGCCAATCCGGCGGAACCGCGGGGCGTGCTGATGCGCCGGCGCGACGCCCACGAACTGTTCTCGGCATCGGGCGCGACGGTCCTGCTGGGCATCCGCGAGCAGATCGCCCACTTCGCCGTCGATATTTCCGATCTCGAGGAACACGACGTCCAAGGCCTTCACGCCGACGCCGAATTCGTGGATCTGCGCTCGGTCGGCGCGGTTATGGACCGCACGGAGGCCTCCATCCTCGCCTATGCCAAGGGCATCATGCACTGGCACGCGCGGCACGGGTTCTGCGGCGTATGCGGCAGCCCGACCGAAATTCGCGAGGCGGGGCACCTGCGGAAATGCGTCAATCCGAATTGCGGCGCGATGCATTTTCCGCGTACCGATCCCGCCGTCATCATGCTGGTCGCCCGGGGCGACCGAGCGCTGCTGGGCCGAAAAGCGGAATGGATGGAAGGCATGTATTCCACGCTCGCCGGGTTCGTCGAGCCGGGCGAAAGCCTGGAGCAGGCAGTCGCCCGCGAGGTGTGGGAAGAGGCGGGCGTGCGGATTTCCAATATCCGCTACCACTCGTCCCAGCCATGGCCGTTTCCGGCCTCGCTGATGCTCGGCTTCTTCGCCGATGCCGAGAGCGACGAGTTCGAGCGCAACGACGACGAACTCGAAGACCTGCAATGGTTCACGCGTCAGGAACTCGCCGACGGCGGCGCCGGGATCGCCCGGCGCCCGCGCTCGGATTCCATCGCTCGACGCCTGATCGACGAGTGGATCGGCCAGGGCTGACGCGCGGACGAACCTACTGGAACCGGAACGGGTCGGCGGGATAGGTCCCGAGAATACGGACCTCGTGCGTGAAGAAGGCAAGTTCCTCCAGCGCCAGGCGGACGTTCTCGTCGCGGGGGTCGCCCTCTATGTCGGCGTAGAACTGGGTCGCAACGAAGTGCCCTCCGACCATGTAGCTTTCGAGCTTGGTCATGTTGACGCCGTTGGTCGCGAAACCGCCAAGCGCCTTGAACAGCGCTGCCGGCACGTTGCGGACCCGGAAGACGAAACTGGTTACAACGGGACCTTGGCCGCGTTTGGCGCGCGCCGGCGCCTTGGGCGACATGACGACGAAGCGCGTCGTATTGTGCTCAGCGTCCTCGATGTTCGCCCGGATCGACTTCAGCCCGTAGACCTCGCCCGCCAGCTTGGAGGCGATCGCCGCCTCGGTCGCGTCGCCACGCGCGGCGATATCGGCGGCGGCCCCGGCCGTATCCGCATGCACGACCGCCTCGAGCTTGTTGCGGCGCAGGAACTGCCGGCACTGGCCGAGCGCATGCACATGGCTGTGCACCCGCTTGATCGACTTCATCGTCGCGCCGCGCGGCGCGAGCAGATGATGGTTCACGCGAAGAAAGCGTTCGCCGACGATGTAGAGGCCGGATTCGGGCAACAGATGGTGGATGTCGGCCACGCGCCCGGCGACCGAATTGTCGATCGGGATCATCGCGAGCGCCGCCTTCTTGCTGCGCACCGCCTCGAACGTGTCCTCGAACGCGGCCGTCGGCAGAGGCTCCATGTCGGG